>NZ_PDDM01000048.1 GCF_002914585.1 Pseudanabaena sp. BC1403 | reverse complement strand
ACAATTAGTGCTTTCGTTTTTTCTCTCTTCTCTCAACCAGACAAGTTAGTTGTCGCGACTGGTCAAGTTAATTGTCGTCTAATACTCGGTGTACACGCTCGAATGACATACTTGCACCTCGTCATTTTTGTGGTTTTCAATACATGACCATGAACTGCGTAAACATGACCTTGCTTTGCCTCAGAAGTCTTCTGTTTCGCTGAAACGTGGGCAGGAATTTAGGAAGTCTAACTAGTAACTATACTGAAAGTTTGTTAGTGTCTTTATTTATTTGCGCTCAAGATTTGGGCTTGCTGCAACCTTTACGCAGTGACGATCATTTTTTGTACTTTGGGCGAGCGCGAATAATTCATGATACTAACGAAAGTTTCTGAATAATTACCCTTATTATGATAATTATACAGAAACTTTCTGGGTAACACAACTATTTTGTGTATTATACAGAATTTTTCGGGGTAATATCCCATATAGGTGAGTTATACAGAAAAATGCAGGTTAACACGACAGAGCAGAAGCCGAAAAAACTTCTAGACCGAGTGCGCGACGCGATCCGCATTAAGCATTCCTTCTACCAAACTGAAAAAACATATGTGCAGTGGATTCGTCGTTACATTTTGTTTCATAACAAAAGACATTTTAGCGAGATGAACGGTGAAGAACTCAATACATTTCTGACATATCTAGCAGTCGATGAAAAAGTTGCTGCCTCAACCCAAAATCAGGCTTTATGTGCCATTTTATTTTTATATCGGGAAGTACTCCAGCAAGAACTAGATTTAAATCTTGATGCAGTGCGTGCTAGTTGACAAGAATTCAGATTTTCAGATTATCTTGATGCAGTTAAATGAGCAACTAGCGCTCGTAATCCTAAGCGATAGCTCTCAGCACCAAAACCGCTAATTTGCCCGATCGCAATTGGTGCAATAAACGAATGATGGCGAAATTCTTCGCGTTTGTACACATTACTCAGATGTACTTCCACAGTAGGTATATTTACAGAAGCGATCGCATCTCTCAGCGCCACACTGGTATGCGTAAAAGCGGCGGGATTGATTAAAATTCCTTGCTGTACCTGAAAAGCAGCATGAATCGCATCAACCAATACGCCCTCATGATTTGATTGTAAAAAGCTTAATTCTGCGCCTAACTCCAATGCATCTTGAGCTAGGCGGTCGTTAATTTGCGCTAATGTAGTGCTGCCATAAACCTCTGGCTCTCGTAAGCCAAGCATATTGAGGTTTGGCCCATGCAAAACCAGAATTTTCATGCTTTAAATTATATTTTTCCTTTTTCCCTTTTCCTTGATTAACGGAATTGTCCAAGGGCTTCGCTAAATTGCATGGTCTTGGTAATCACTTCGAGATTGGCATGAGGACGAGGAATCACAGTTGCTGACAAAAATAGAGCCTTGTCCTTAGAACTCAAGACTTCAATTTTTTTAGCAGCTTCGACACCAGCGGCAACAGCTTTTTGGACATCACCAACTGGCCCACGGATGATAATGGTTAGGCGTGCACCGCTTACTTTCTCATAGCCCACAAAAGTTACATTTGCAGCTTTGACCATTGTGTCAGCGACGGACAGTGCAGGAGGATGCCCCAGCACCTCAACCAAACCAACTGCGATTCCCATAAAATTTCCTTGAGCTTGTAAAAAAGCTAATTAATCAAATAACGGTGTTTTTATCAAACTCAATCATAAATCTCAATGGTATCGATTGATTGATACGCATCGTTTATTTGTGTCATAAACAAATATAAAGAGCGGAAAAATTAAGTATGGCGGCGCTTCGCGCCGCCATACTTAATTTAAGCAAGTTGAGCGCGGATGGCTTCAACGCGATCGCGGTTAACGCCAAGATCGGACTTACCTAAACGAGAAGCCGAACGCACCTCAATGATGCCCTTGTCCGCATTTAGATAAAATTCAACGTCATCGACATAACCCATTAGAGCGCTGGTAAACTCGGCATAGAGATAGTTGCCTTCAGCGGTAATGATTTTGGTGCGAGGCATACTAGAAATCACCGCTTTAAGATCTTCTAAGGCTTTGGCGGGATCGCCTGTATAGGTCAAAGGTGCGATTTTATGCTCTGCGTCGGTGCTTTGACTAGAGACACAGTTAGGAGAATCGGGGCAATCGAGGAGCTTGCCATTGGTTACACCGATATTAGAGGGGCGTGTGCCAGAAAAAGAAAAAAGTGCCATAGGTGTTGCGATCGCAGAATTTAGTGAATAGTTAAGGGAATGAGCAGAAGCGGCAGGAACAAATCCGAAAAAAGCAAGCGTAACAAAATATAAGCTCGCGGCGATCGCGACAAGTTTTGACATATTGATATAGCTAATTTCTCTGAGTATTTATACGCAATTGATTATGGCATTTATATTCTCTTTCAATCTATCCATCAATGGAAGGGGCTTTCACCCCCTTATTTGATATCTTTGATATCGCTTTTTTGATCGCAAGTTTAACCTGCAAAAAACAATCCACGGACTAAGTTAAAAAGTGTGCCAAACATAAGAGCAAGAGTTGCTAAAGAAGCGATCGCATTTCCTGCGGCGCGTTTACTCGCCTCGACATAATATCCCCAAGCATAGGCAATGCGCCCCACAACCCAGACAGAGCCTAAGATCGCGCCCACATTTGGGCTAACAAAAATACTGAACAACCATAAGCAAGGTAAAAAGATCACGATTTGTTCAAGAGTGTTTTGATGAGCACGAAAGACTCTCTCAAAATCTTCGTTGCCAGTGATTTGTGGTGGCATGACTTTATACTTAACACGAGCTACAGCCACACCGATACCTAAGCCAAAGTAAACAAGCAATGCGCAGATAGTGACGATCGCAGGAAATACGAGTGTTTTGATGTCCATTTGGTAATTGGTAATTGGTGATTGGATAATTATGAATTACGAATTACGAATTACGAATTACGAGTTGATAATTCGTAATTCGTCCCCCTTGTTACTAAGCATTATGATGATTGCTATATCTCGTTTTATGTTATGCCAAAGTTTTACGCCTATATCGGAATTGCTGCGATCGCATTAGTTAGCTGTCAGCAGACTCCATCAAATAACGCCACAGCGCCAACTAATAATCTTGCTACCGAAAAAGCAATCAGTTATTTGCGATCGCAGCTCAAGCTATCGCCAACTGTGGCGATCGTAGCGGAGTCACAAAAGCCACAGCCAGCTAATGCTAATGATTTATGTCAAACGGCGGCTCCGACTCAAGCAGGGTTTGAGATTGCGCTGATTGCTGAAGATATGCGCTATACCTTACAAACTAATCAAGATGCTAGCAAAATCGAGATTTGTCGATCTGAGGATGCCAAGCCTGAAACAACTGGCAAATATACGGGTGCGGGTTATATGCTGCGCTATCCTGCGGACTGGAAAGCGATCGATCTCGGTTTAGAGCCTTCGGGCGCAAGTACGGTAATTTTTACACCTAGTCGTGAGATCCCAGTGGGCGAAGATAAAAATGATCTAGTTAAAAAGCTACAACAAAGTCAGCAAGTTTATACGGTGGTGTCGCGACAACCGATTGATGGCAAGGCGATCGCCTCCGATGGCTCTGACAAGGCAAAAGATCTCGTAAAAATTCCTTTTGATCCCAAAGTTAAAGGCGCAAAGTCTGGCTCGAAAGAGGAATTTACAATTGCGATCGCTGCTGGCGATTCTTCTAATAAATCTACAAGCTGGAAGGTCAAAGTATTAACCTTAGAAGCCGATAAATTTATCTATACAGTTCGCTATTACCAGCCTGATTCTCAGAATGCTGCCAATAGCCCAAATTCATCAGCATTCGATCAATTTGCTAATAGCTTCGCACTCATTCCCTAAAACCGAAAAGAGATGTGCCGCGCTTCGCGCGGCACATCTCTTTTCGGTCTCGCTACATAGGCAATGCCAATTCACAAAAGTGTAGCTACACTTTTGTGAATTAAAAACCAAACCCAGTAAGGGTTTTAAAAGCACAAAATGGCTACGCCATTTTGTGCTTTGGTATATTGCGATCGCGGCGAATTGGCGCGATAAAGTGAGAGACTAATCCTTGGTGAATTGCAAACATTTGAGCTACGAGTTTGGAAATAAAATCTTCTGGGAAATCTTCAAAGCGCTCTTCCTACTGGCAGATACGAGATTACGTCTATCCCCAGCGTTTTCTGATTGGCAAAGCATTTTTATGTACCTTAGTCTTTATCGGCACAATGCCTCTCCTTGCCGAACTATTAGGACGGGTTGCCAAAGCACTTGGCAAGGGTGATGTCACCGCCATTTTGCAGATCGCGGCTTTCACCGTAATTATGTTTGTGTTTCGGGGATTGGGGCAGTATGGACAGGATTCAATGATGGCGCAAGCCGCACTGAATGCGGCGAGAGATTTGCGCGTAGATGTGTACTCACATTTGCAGACTTTAGATCTAGATTATTTTGCAGAGTCTCGTACAGGTGATTTATCCTATCGCTTGACTGAAGATATCGATCGCATTGGTGAGGTGATCGGCAAATTTTTTCATCAATTCATTCCATCAGTACTGCAATTGATTTTTGTACTGGCGTACATGATTTATTTGAATTGGATCTTAACTCTCACCACTCTTGCCGTTGCGCCTTTGATCGCCATATTAATCGCTTGGTTTGGCGATCGCATGTTGAAGCTCAGTCGCCGTAGCCAAGATCAAGTTTCCAACTTAGCCGCGTTACTATCCGAGATTTTTAGCGGTATTCGCTTAGTTCGCGCCTTTGCCACAGAATCCTATGAAATCGAGCGCTTTAAGCAAGAATCCGAACAAAATAGCCGCCGTAAATATGCAGCCGATCGCGTTAAGGCTATTCAATATCCTGTAATTGGCTTTTTGGAAGCCGCAGGAATTTGTTTTCTATTTCTACTCGGTGGTTGGCTAATTTCTAATAAATGGTTGCTACCTGAGCAGTTTGTTGCTTTTGGTGCTGGGGTTGCGCTATTGATTGACCCGATCGCCAATACCACTGGTAGCTATAACGAAATCAAACAGGCTGAAGCTTCAATTGATCGCATTTTCGAGATATTTGAGATTAAACCTGTTGTGATCGAAAAGCCTGATGCGATCGCTCTTCCTGAAGTTACAGGCAAAGTCGAATACACAAATGTTGGCTTCCATTATCAAGGCGATCGCCCTGTTCTCACCGATATTAATCTAGTTGCGAATAAAGGCGAATCGATTGCCCTTGTCGGCATGTCGGGTGCAGGAAAATCTACCTTGATGAATCTGCTGATGCGTTTCCATGATGTCAAGTCTGGCAAAATTCTCATCGATGGTTATGACATTCGTGATGTCAAAATCAAGGGTCTCCGCCAACAATTAGCTCTAGTTCCGCAAGAGAACATTCTTTTCTCTGGAACCGTTGCTTCTAATATTGCCTTTGGTCAGAAGGATTATGACACTGAAGCAGTGGAAAGAGCCGCACGAATTGCTAATGCCCATGATTTTATTATGGAACTTCCCCAAGGTTACGATACATGGGTCGGCGAGCGTGGTGTGAATCTATCAGGTGGTCAGCGTCAACGTATTTCCATCGCTCGTGCTGTCCTGCACAATCCCAAAATTCTGATTCTTGATGAGGCAACTTCTGCTCTTGATACCGAATCGGAAAGCCTTGTCCAAGAGGCTCTACAACGCCTGATGCAAGGACGTACGACATTTATTATTGCTCACCGCTTAGCAACTATTAGAAATAGCGATCGCATCATCGTTTTGGAACAAGGTCAAATTGTCGAATCGGGAACCCACGACGAACTTCTCCAAAAAGCAGGACGTTATGCTCAACTTCATTCTCGTCAGTTTGACACAATAGTTTAAACATTTTAGCGCGGTAAATTTTTGTATGAGCTAGAAGCTCTAAAAGCCTCAAACCTTTAGCGTAGTATGATTAAGACCTCGTGATTTCGCCTTGTCGTTAACAAAAATTTAAGTAACTTTTTAGAATGTCTCAAAGCTCAACCCCAACAAATCTCTCAACCCTCTTAGAACGTGGTGTTGTCGAAATATTTCCAGATAGCGAAACCGACAACTTGCGCGATCGCATCCAAAAGACCGATCGCCCACTTCGCATTAAACTCGGCATCGATCCCACCCGTCCTGACTTGCACCTTGGGCATACCGTTGCTTTGCGAAAATTACGTCAATTCCAAGATGCTGGACATAAAGCTGTCTTAATTATTGGTGACTTCACCGCCCAAATTGGTGATCCTACAGGTCGCTCTGAAGCTCGCCCAAGACTAACTCCTGAAGAAGTTGCTTACAATGCCGAAACTTATTTAGAGCAAGCCAAGAAAATTCTGGACTTTTCTAGCGATCGCTTCGAGTTGCGTCGTAATGGGGAATGGCTAAACAAACTTGATTTACAGCAAATTATTAATTTGCAAGCTAGCATGACTGTCGGGCAAATGTTAGCCAAAGAGGGATTTAGCGATCGCTATGAAAAAGGCAATCCGATTTATTTGCATGAATTTCTCTATCCTTTATTACAAGGCTATGACTCGGTAGCGATCGACTCCGATGTGGAGCTAGGTGGTACTGATCAAAAATTTAATATTCTCGTCGGGCGCGACCTGCAACTCAAAGACAAAAATCGTCAAGGCAAGCCAGCGCAGTTTGGACTATTGCTCCCCTTATTAGTTGGCTTAGATGGTGTGCAGAAAATGTCTAAATCTCTTGGTAACTATGTCGGACTCACCGACGAGCCATTGAGTATGTATTCCAAATTGGAAAAAGTGCCTGATGCTCTTGTTGATAAATACTTTGAGTTGCTCACTGATATTGACCTAGAGACACTCCCAGAAAATCCTCGCGAAAAGCAAAAACAACTGGCTTTAGCGATCGTTGGTCAATACCATAGCCCTGAAGCAGCAATTCAAGCGCAACGTGATGCCGAACAAATTGTCCTCGCAGGCAATACTACTGATCTGGGTGATATTCCCGAATTTGATCTTTCTCAGATAAATTTTCCCGCACCATTGCATTATCTAGTCAAGGCATCGGGACTTTGCAAGAGCAACAGCGAAGCACAGAGTCAAATCAAAAATGGTGCTGTGAAACTCGATGGTGAAAAATTAGGCGATCGCACCTTTGCCAGTATCGAAGAACTTGCTGGTAAAGTTTTGCAAGTTGGCAAGAAAAAGTTTCTTCGATTGATTTAAAAAAATAGGGGCGGCGCGAAGCGCCGCCCCTATTTTTTTGGAGGAATTAGTTCAAACCTTTAGAGATAGAGGCTAGAGTCGTAGAAAGGGTGGTGAATGCTTGATTTGTTGATAAAGCATTTAAAGAGGCTAAAGCTTTTTCTGCTGCAACAGGATCTGAACCTTTGGCAATATCCGCAAGCTCATTCACAATCTGATTAAAAGATTCAATCGCTAAAAATAGCTTCTTGAGATCAACAGATTGAAGCTTTTCTGCTCCTGCATTAAAGTTAGCAGGAATAAGTCCAGTAAGGGCATCAATTAACGCTAATGCAGGTGAGCCTGTTCCCACGTTAATTCCCAAACTGGCAAAGCTAGCGCTTAAAGCGTTTTGTGCTGTCTGCACACCAGTCCCACTTCCGTTACCATTGCTCAACAGCACGATAACGTTGCTAATATCTGCGTTAGTATTCGCAGAATTTAACAATACTGCGATCGCTTGGCTGATATCGATGCTCAGCAAATTGCTTTTACGAACAGGCGGTGTATTCTGCAAAATTGCGATACTGGAAGTTTGACATCCTGGTTGAATTGTGAAATTACCCGCAAAAACAGGTGCTATACCTGCAAAAGAAATAGTAGAAGCGAGAATTGACAAAAATATTTTTTTCATAGAAATTTGGCAGCTAGGTTATTTCAGAGCGATCGCAACTTATCCAAGTAGTTCAGCATAGTTAAGACTAAAACCAGAGCTTGTGCCGCCCGCTTAGCGGGCGGCACAAGCTTTTAGGTTTTAAGTTTACCCATGCTGAACTTACCTACGTCCAGAGTAATTAAACCCATAGCTAACACCAAAGATAACCTGAGTACCTGCATTACTATTGTTCGTGACATCAGAATAAGTCAGAGTGAGGTTTAAGGGGAAAGTAACATCTGGTAAAAAGCCCAAACCAAAGTTTAGTCCTTGTCCAGACCATGCTGTACTCACTCCCCACTGCGGGTCAAACTGGTAGCCAACATTAGCAAAAATGCCGACTCCATCACTGCTAGTGGATTTGCGATATGTACCACCACCAACACCAATAGTCGCAACTATTGGTTGAGGATTCTCAGCATTGTCTGGATTGGTCAACTGGGAAATAGTTGCAGCTCCATAAACTGAGGAAGGCGTACCTCCTGCGTTTGAGCCATAGTTCGCAAAGTTTGTCCAGCCCACTGCGATCGCAGCTTGTCTAGAATCATCTTGATAGATGAGACGATGAACTTTGAGATCAAAAGAGCCGTTAGAACCGAAGTTACGAATACTGTTGATATTGAAAACACCTTCGACTGCCGCATACTGGCTAGCATCTCCCAAACCAGCACCAACTGATATGCTGCCATCAACGGTATCTCTCAGTCTCCCAGCAGTTGCACCGACAACACTGATAAAAGCATCACCTGTTTGAAGTCCAAAAGCGACAGGAGTACCAGCGTTCAATGATGGTGTGTAGATTTGTTTGAATACGTTCTGAGTTTGAGGTGTAATTGGACGAATGAGTAGCTGCTGACGGATAATGTCTGGAGAGTTAGAAGTCGCATTACCTGTCTGGGCGATGTTTGTACTGGCTTGAGCGATTTCGACAAGATCTACATCAGGATTGGTAGAAATTGAGATGGAAGAATTTCGCTTGAATGCTAATGGCATCGCTGCAACATCTGTCCGAGGCTGCTTTAAATCCTTAGCAGTGTAAGGTAGCTTGTTTTGTAGTATTGGCGCTTTGACAACTCCCGTTTTAGAGGTTTTCTTAGCTGTTGTAGAGTTTTTTACCCCATTCTTAGAAGTTGTTGTGGTATTCCTTACTTTGTCTTTAGCAACTTGTGAATTGCTTACCTTATCGTTCTTAGCAACTTTTGTCTGTGCAGATAGGGCATTGATTGGTGTAATCACCATAAATCCCCATACGGCTCCTGCGGACACCAGCAATAATTTATTCATCATAGAGCTTCCCTTTTGCATTTTGTATATTCCTCACCCTCAAGCAAACTTCGCTGTTGTATTAGCAGAAATCGTGCAATCTTTGGCTCAATAAATTCGGAACAGTAGAAAAGCGAAACGCTTCTCATTCAAACAACACAAAAATGCAATACTCTTTTTAAGATCTTCGCACGATTTCTCTTATGCTGAAGACCTCAAATTATACATGATTATGCCATTGATAATCATTTTTTATACAATTTTTAGCAAGCAATAACCCTTGAACTCTCAAAATCGGTTTACAAAACTATTACGGGCTAATTTAAACGCAGTTTTACGATCGCAGCCTGAAATATTACCTAGAGATGCAAGTCTTTTGGTGGCAGTTTCTGGAGGGCAGGATTCCCTATGTTTAGCCAAGCTTTTACAGATGCAAAGCGCAAAGTTTAACTGGAATTTAACGATCGCTCATTGCGATCATCAGTGGCGAAGCGACTCAAGTGCTAATGCCGAGCATGTTGAAAATATTGCAAAGGAATGGGGAATTGCTTTTTGTTTGAGAACCGCCAAAAGTCTCCTAGCTAGTGAAGCTGATGCTCGAAAATGGCGCTATGCGATGCTGGTGGAAATGGCGAATATTCATAAATGTGCTTATGTGGCGACAGGGCATACGCGTAGCGATCGCGTTGAGACATTGCTACATAACTTGATGCGCGGAAGTGGAGCCGATGGTTTAGCTTCTTTGACTTGGGTGCGATCGCTTACGCCAGAAATTAAGCCAGAGATTAAGTTGGTGCGTCCTTTGTTAAACGTCAGTCGTCATGAAACCGCAGCCTTTTGTCGAGAGAATCAAATTCCTATTTGGGAAGATAGCACTAATCAAAATCTGGACTATCGTCGCAATCGCTTACGCTTGGAAACAATTCCTTATTTGCAGGAGCATTTTAATCCACAGCTAGAAATTGCTATCGCGCAGACTTCAGAGCTTTTGCATGACGATGTAATCTACTTGGAGAAGCAAGCTAGTTGTTTCTTTGAAGATAATGTTTCGGTGATTTGGGATGAGCGCTTACCGCGCTTGCATCGCCAACTTTTGCAAGAGCAACCGCTAGCATTACAGAGAAGGATCGTTAGACAGTTTTTATCAAAGTATTTGATACATCAGGTGAATTTTGAAGATATTGAGAGATTTTTGAATTTATTGACTGCTCAGAATCGAGCGCAGAGCGCACCATTTAAAGGCAATATTTCCGCATTTGTGGAACATCCTTGGATTGTTCTTCATATTAACTAGAAGGTTCGCTTTGCAAACCTTCTAGTTATTTCCCTCCGAGGGCAATCAGCGCAAAGAAACTACCGCTATTCCAAAGACAATGTAGGAGCATCGATGAGAGCAGATTTTTTGATCGCCAATAGACAAAGCCCATCACTATACCTAAAGTGGTCAGAGGAATAATATCGGCAAGATTTAAATGGGCTAGAGCGAAGAAAAATCCACTTAGAGCGATCGCACCCCAAACTGGTAAAAACTTAGCCAGTGAAGGTAGTAGAAACCCACGAAATAGATATTCCTCGAAAAATGGCGCTGCGATCGCCAGAGTTGTCCAGAGTAGGAACTTAGGTAAATTATTTTGGCTATCAGTCAAGATTGGTAATAGGGGATTGCCTCCGCCTTGGCCTTGGAGAAATTTTTGGCTAATTATAGAAATTACTAAAACTAAGGGAACGGAGGCAAAATATCCACCAACTCCCCATAATAGCCATTGTGGCGGCTTGATTTTGATGCGAAACCATCCTTCTGGTAAAGGCTGATAGACTGCAAGACTAGCTTGCAAAATTGGTAGCATCGGAATAACTGAAAGCGTATAGGGAATCAAAACTAGCAATGCTTGAATTGTGTAATCTTCACTCGCTCTTGTTTGAATTCCTAAAAATTCAAAGATTAATGGCAGCACTAATTGGGTCATTAGGCAAAATGCGGTAAACCATAGAACCATGACTTCCCAAATTGTTCCAAAACCCCAAGGTACTTGCAAATTGTTTTGATTTAGATTTTGATCTAGGTCGCCTTGGGAGGGGCGATGGAATGGAGAAGATTTGCGGAAGAAAATCCATTGAACTAGTAAGCCTATCCAAACTAAAATCCCCACACTACCGCCGATTAGTGGTATGGAATTGATGATGACTAAACGATTAATTGCCGCGTTAACTTCTATTTGAGCTTGTTGTTCAAGTTCAGGGATTTTTTCGCTTCTTTGTTGTGATTGATATAGTTTGGTTAGGGCCACTTTGCGATACCAACCATCAAGTGTTCGTTGAATCTGAACTTCGGCATTAGGGAATAACATTGTTGGCTCTGACCACAGACCTTTGAGAATCTGCGCCGTTAATCCATAGCTAGTCATGGATTGCCCTTCTAATTCTGCAACGGCTTCCCATGTAGCGATCGCACCTTGAGTATCGCCAGTTTGAATTTGCAGCAGCCCTGTCCGAATGCTGATTTCACTAACGCTGGTTTGTTTCTTTTGCTTTTGTTTAGAGAGAGCCTGTGGTTCATAGTCTCTTGACTCTGGAGATTGAGAGAGTCGCTCTAGGCTAGCGAGATTAGATTTACTGGCTTTAAGTACTTCTTGATAACTATTGAGCGCCTGTGCATAGAGTTCTTGAGGTTTGCTTTCGCCGATGAAAACCTGGAATATGTCATCTTTGGTGCTATCTTGAGCTTTCCCTTGAATTTGAGTGGCTTGCAAAATCAAATCAGTTTGGAGCAAGTCTAATTTTGTCTGCTCCTGCGGATTATTCCAACTAGCCTGCAAAGTAAAGAGAATAAATAAAATAGACAATAAGCTGAGAATACTTAGCAGCAATGACTTAGCATTCAAAGATTTGTTATTCAAAGACTTAGAATCCATTCTTGTAGTTCAGGCGAGAGGGCAGGGCAAAGTAGCGATCATCCTATCATTTTGAGCTTGTAAATCGCAAACCGACAATACCGAGCACAATCAGGCTGATGCAGATAAATCTCGGTAAATCCCTCGATTCACCGAGAAATACCGAGCCGATGATTGCAGTTCCCACCACGCCGATTCCTGTCCAAACTGCATAGCCTGTGCCAACGGGTAGAGTTTTTAAGGCTTGGGCAAGCAAGATAAAGCTAGCTGTAATAGTTGAGAGAGTAAGCAAGCTGGGTAAAGGTTTTGTAAAACCTTCGGTATATTTTAAGCTGCTCGCCCAAACAACTTCCAATAGTCCCGCAATAATTAAATTAATCCAATCCACGATGTATTCCTTAACTGAACAAAAAATTTTAAAAAATGTAGTGGCAATTCATGAATTGCCACTACATTTTTTGTGTCCCACTCAACTGAAAACCGCTATAAGCAGCGCGAGGCGCTGCACAACCTATTTTCTTCTAGATCGCAATGATAGAGAACTCAAAACTACACTTACAGAGCTAAATGCCATCGCTAAACCTGCGATCGTCGGATTGAGAGAAATGCCAAAACTGGGGTAGAGAATCCCTGCGGCAACGGGGATCGCTAGAGTGTTGTAAGCAAATGCCCAGAATAGATTTTGGCGAATTTTGCTAAAAGTAGCGCGACTGAGTTGGATCGCGGGGACGATATCGCTAATGTCATGACGCATTAGCACAATATCAGCAGTTTCCATGGCAACATCAGTACCTGAACTGAGCGCAATGCCTACGGTGGCGCTAGCCAAGGCAGGTGCATCATTAACCCCATCGCCAATCATGGCTACACGCTGACCTTCAGCAAGTAATTTCATTACAGCATCTGCTTTGCCATCGGGTTTGACTTCCGCGATCGCCCTTTCTGAGGGAATGCCCAACTGATTAGCGATCGCATTGGCGGTTTCTTGGCGATCGCCTGTGAGCATCCAGACTTGTAATCCCATCGCTTCAATTTGCCTGACGACTTCAGCGGCTTCAGGTTTTAGTCGATCACGCATGGCGATGATTCCAACTAGTTGGGAATCCACAGCGATAAAAATTGGAGTTTTGCCGAATTCTGCTAAATTCTGCGATCGCTCTAACATCTCGCTGGAAATTTTGACATGTTGCTCTTGTAGCCAAGCCCTATTGCCCACCAAAATTGTTTCGCCTGTCGTCAGCATCGCTTCGACACCACAGCCAGCCACAATCTGCGAAGATTGGGTAGGTAATAACTCAATATTTAATTCTTCAGCTTTAGCGATCGTGGATGCTCCGAGAATATGATTTGCGCCCACTTCCGCACTAGCAGCTAATTGCAAAATCCGTAGAGCTGATTTCGGGACTTCACGTTCTTCAACCAAACTCTTGAAAGTAGTTTGCTCAATGAGTTTTCGTCCAAAAACGATTAAGTCATTGGTGACAACATCAGTAACTTCAGGCTTGCCCGTGGTCAAAGTGCCAGTCTTATCAAAAACTACAGCAGAGAGTTGATCGATTTTTTCAAGACTAGCGCCCCCTTTGATCAAGATGCCTTTTTCTGCCCCGATTCCCGTACCAACCATGATTGCCGTTGGCGTTGCTAATCCCAAGGCGCAAGGACAAGCCACTACTAAAACCGCGATCGCTAATCGTAAACTAAACACAATCTCGGCATGGAGCAATCCGTACCAAATCAGAAATGTCAAAGCAGCGATCGCCATTACTGAATAAGCAAAATATCCCGCCACGCGATCGGCTAAATACTGAATCGGCGCTTTACTTGCCTGTGCTGATTCCACTAGCGATACAATCCGCGCTAAGGTCGTTTCGGAGCCAGTTTGCAAAACTTGGACTGTAATTGCTCCTGTCAAATTTAGGGTTGCTCCCGTAACCCGCGCTCCTAATTGCTTAGCAACTGGCATTGATTCGCCCGTCAGCATTGACTCATCAACGCTAGAGCTACCAGCGATAATTTCACCATCAACAGGAATTTTTTCCCCTGCCCAAACTACGATGCGATCGCCTACTTGCAGATCTTCCACAGGCATAGGTACTTGCAGATCGCCATCAGCACTATTTACTAACAATCTGGCGCTAGGGGGTTGTAACTCCATCAAAGCTCGAATTGCATTGGACGCTTTGCCCTTGGCTCGCTCTAACAAAGCTTGACCTAGCAATACAAATCCCAACAGCATTACAGGCTCTTCAAAAAAACATTGCCAGTTTAACTGTGGTACAAATAAGGCGATCGTGCTGGCTAAATATGCTGAAACTGTTCCCAAGCCCACCAAGGAGTTCATGTTTGGGGCGCGATACCATAGCGATTTCAGCCCGTCCCACCAGATTGGTCGCCCAATCCAGCCTAGCGCAACAGTCGAGACGACCCAATGGGCATACATATTGCCAATTAGGGGCAAATCAGCTACACCGATCAAGCCCAAATGTCCGACGATCGCTAAAATTACCAATGATGATGGGATGGCAATTTCTTGACTAATCCCGAACCAAGAGTTTTTAGTAGGATTTTGTGATACAGAATTGTGAGTAGTTTTGCGAACGCCTTTACTAATAAACTCAGCCGAAAAACCTGCTTTGGCGATCGCCTCAATCAATAGCGGTGCTAGTTCCTGTGCTGAATTTTCAGCGCTATAAATTACGGTTGCTTTTTCGGTTAGCAAATTCACGCTTGCCGCCTTGACCCCTATACAGGTAAGCAAACGTTTTTCGACTGTTGCTACACAACCCGCGCACTTCATGCCTGCGATCGTCAGGACTAAGGAGCTAGATTGCAAACTAGATGGCGAGATAGGTGTTGCTGTTGATTGAGGCACTGTCACAAACTTGTATCCAAAATTTATAAAAAATCATCCACAAATTTGTAGGTTTGCGCCCCGCAGGATTGAAAACCTACAAATTTGGTTACTTATGTCTATCTACTTGTCAGACTTAGTCTTAAGTAGCTGGGCTTAATTAAAAACCAGAGCCAAAAGCTGTAGCGCACGCTGCGCGTGCGCTACAGCTTTTGGGGTTTTATATTTAATTGCGTCTAGCTACTTATACCAATTCACAAAAGTGTGACGACACTTTTGTGAATTAAAAACCAAACCCAGTAAGGGTTTTGAAAATACAAAATGGTGAAGCCATTTTATGTTTTGGTATTACGGTGTTTATTAGACAATAGCTAGTACTAAAAGCTGATAGCCACAAAGCAATACATAGAGTTAGCATATACCCTAATCTAATTTGATTGATTGGGTAATTATTCTGATACAGCATTCTGATATTTTAATCGTTGCCTACTTTCCTTGTTCTTTCTATGTGACTGCTAAAATCAGACATGTATAGATTTAAAGTTCTGGCGATTAGTACTAGATACTATTCATACTAGATAATAGATTGACACAATCAATGATGAGCGTAGTAAACTCACCAAGATTAGCAAGGTTTGTAGTGACGTTTAATATTCACAATTAGTGTTGAGATTAACAATTTAAAAATAGAAATTTATTAAAATTTTCTAAATTTTCAGACTTGCCCCCAATGGTTTAAAAATTCTCTGACAATGAGTTAGCTAATGTCCATTTCTGACAGCGAGTTCTCTATTCATTTTTGGGGTGTACGTGGCAGTATAGCCACTCCAGGCCCGACCACAGTACGCTATGGAGGCAATACTCCTTGTGTAGAAATGCGCTGTCAAGGTGAACGCATTATTTTTGACGGGGGAACTGGGATTCGGGTTTTAGGTCAGCATTTGTTAAAGCAGATGCCAGTTAATGCGAGTATTTTCTTTACCCATAGCCATTGGGATCATGTTCAAGGATTTCCTTTTTTCACGCCTGCTTTTATTAAAGGGAATGCATTTAAAATCTTCGGGAAAATTGCGCCGACAGGACAAACGATGGAGGATCGGCTGGCGGAGCAGATGCATCATCCTAACTTCCCAGTGCCATTACGAATAATGGCTTCATGTTTAGAGTTTTTTGATGTTGAAGTTCCCAGCGTGATCGAGCTTGGTAATGGGGTGACAATCGAGTCAGGAATGCTCAACCACCCAGGGGAGGCAACGGGCTATCGAGTTAGTTGTGGCGATCGCGTGGCGGTTTATGCTACTGATACTGAACATTTAAGCGATCGCGTTGATGAAAATCTTGTATATCTAGCTCGCAACGCAGATGTATTGATTATGGATGCTACTTATTCTGATGAGGAATATTGGTCGAGTATCAGTCCAAAAGCTGGTTGGGGGCATTCGACATGGCAAGAAGCGATCAAAGTTGCCGAGGCGGCAAATGTTAAGACTCTGGTAATTTTTCATCATGATCCTTTGCATAGTGATGATTACTTGGATGAGGTTGGTCGGCTGGCTCAAGAGAAGTTTTCGGGCGCAGTAATGGCTAGAGAGGGAATGTATATTTCTATTCCTATTCGTGCTGATGCAAAGCCTCTAGTTAAAGTTTGATTAAAGCGCTTTGCGCTCAAACCCAAGCCAATAAAACCCAAAAATGTTGCGGCGGGCGTAGCCCGCCGCAACATTTTTGGGTTTTATTGGGATCATTAGCGATCGCGATAAAATAGGGCTAAACCCAAAAAACTAACCCAATGCTATCTCCGCAGACAAACGTCAAAGAAACCAAAGCTCAAACTTGGAAAATTAAGCTGCTCTATGATGGCGCATGTCCTCTATGTGTGCGTGAAGTAAACTTTCTAAAAAGCAAAGATGGCGATCGCGGTTTAATTAATTTTGTAGATATTGCCGCCGATGATTACGACCCTGCCGATAATGCTGGGATAGATTTTGAGACCGCAATGGGTCGGATTCACGCTGTATTACCTAATGGTGAGATTGTCCAAAATGTCGAAGTATTTCGCCAAACCTACGACATTCTCGGTATCGGCTGGATCTATGCGATTACCAAAATCCCACTTTTTGGACGTTTAGCTGATTTACTCTATGGCGTTTGGGCAGACTATCGACTTTTGCTGACTGGTCGAGGCAATCTTAAAACTATCGTGGCAAAACGGCAACAATACCAAAACGAACGCGAAAATAATCTAAATAATAGCCAAGGGCGTTGTGCCGATGGTTGCGAGATCGAAGATCGGAGATAAGCATGATAACTACTTGGCTAGTAATCGGAACTGCCGCATTTGGAGGAGGCTTTGCATTTAACAAGCTTTTTCCTAGCGACTACAAATGGTTTATGCGATTGCGTCGCCCTCGATGGCTAACCTTTGAAAAAGCCATCCCCTTTATCTGGATCTTTATCTTTATTTGCGGCATTACCTCTGCCGCCGCACTATGGGAAGCTCAACCCTCCACACTCAGCACATGGTTGCTCATGGCAAGTTATGCGATCGTTGAATTCGCGATTTTGTCCTACACTCCAGTTATGACCCGTTTACGCAATGTTAGGGCTGGGGTGTTCTCTGGGGCGATCGGTTTTATCTTAGGTTTAGTTTTAACGACCCAAGTTTGGCAAATTTCCAGCTTAGCAGGATGGCTATTAATGCCATATTTACTCTGGAGTCCCATCGGGACTTATGTAACATGGGTGATGGTAAGACTCAATCCATCACAAATTTAGATTGAATATAGCAATCCTAAATCGTAGGGGCAATTCATGAATTGCCCCTACGATTATTGACATACATCCAAACAATAAAATCTATCGTATAAACATAAATAGGTGAGAATCCGAGCATGACAGTTAAGCATTTAAAAATCCTCCATCAACATAATTCAGCTATAACCCAATCAATTAGCAAAGATGGTGATGATGTAGTTCAAGGATTAACACAAAGTCCTAAGAGTCTTCCACCAAAGTACTTTTATGATGATCGTGGTTCCGAATTATTTGAGCAGATTTGTGATTTACCCGAGTACTATCCTACTCGTACCGAAGCATGGATCTTAAATCAATATGCTGATGAAATAGCCGCTATCACTGGCTCTTGTGAATTAGTGGAATTGGGTAGTGGCAGTTCTACAAAGACGCATTATTTATTAAGTGCTTATCAAAAAGCAGCTAACTCATTAACTGAATCTGTGCCTGATGCTTTCAGTTATATTCCGATCGATGTGAGTGGAGGCATCCTCAAAACTACAGTCTTACATTTGCAAGAAAAATATCCCGATCTCTGTCTTGAAGGTTTATTAGGTACATACGAAGAAGCGTTACTTTATCTAGGCAAAAATCATGGACGATCGCGGATGATTTTCTTTTTAGGTAGCTCGATTGGTAACTTCACCGCAGCAGAATCCGATGATTTTTTAGGCAAGGTTGCCCATGCGTTAACTCAGGGTGATTATTTTTTGTTAGGTATTGATTTGCAAAAGCCTAAAGATATTTTAGAAGCTGCCTATAACGATAGCCAAGAAGTAACGGCTGCTTTTAATTTGAATATGCTTGCCCATTTGAACTGGCGGTTTCAAGGTGATTTCGATCTTGATTTATTTACACATCAAGCAATTTACAACGAGGTCGATCATCAAATTGAAATGTATTTACATGCGCGATCGCCCCATCAAGTTTCTTTAGATATTCTCGATCTCAAAATCCAGTTTCAAGCTGGTGAAAGCATCCTCACTGAAATCTCGCGCAAGTTTGACCTAGAGGCAGTTCAAGCCCAACTGCGATCGCAGGGTTTAGAAACCGTCAAAATCTGGACAGATCCCCAAAATTTGTTTGGATTAGTTTTGTGTCAAGTTTAAGGATATTTACTCAAAAACTCAGGGACAATTCATAAATTGTGCCTATAGTTTTATAGACTAAACGTAATAAAATTTCCATCTATGCAACCACCAAATCTGCACCGTTGCGATCGCCAAGAAATCCTTGCTTATTTTCAGCGAGCTTGGCAAATCGAAGATAGCTTGATGAAAAGTTTAGTTAGTCCTGAAACTTTTTATACGAATCCTGATCGCCTCCGCAATTTATTGATTTTTTATCTAGGTCATTCGGCAGTCTTTTATATCAATAAATTAGTCAGAGTCGGGTTACTTTCTGCACGAATTAATCCAGATTTTGAAGTTCTCTTTGAAATCGGAGTCGATCCCGAAAAGCCCGATGATATATCTGGTATTTTTGCCAGTCTGCGACAAGCGGAAGTTACCGCAGTTTGGGAATATCGCCAGCAAGTCTATGACAGGATTAGTGAATTTATTCATAATATGGCGATCGCATTGCCGATCAATCAAGAACATCCGCTTTGGGCATTAATGATGGCGATCGAGCATCAATATATTCATATCGAAACCTCATCGATGTTAATTCGCCAATTACCAGTTGATAAACTCCACCGTCCTGAAAGTTGGCAATACGCTCCAGCCAATGGCTATACCTCCGCAAATGAAATGATTGAGATTAAGGGTGGTGATGTACAGCTGGGCAAACCTCAAGATTCAAACATCTATGGTTGGGATATTGAATATGGCGATCGCCTTGTCAATGTAGAGACTTTTCAAGCGAGTAAATACCTGATTACAAATGCCGAATTTCTTGATTTTGTCAAAGATGACGGCTACGAAAATCAACAATATTGGCACGAACAGTCATGGTCTTGGAAAGTTCAGCATAAGATCAAGCACCCTAAATTCTGGATTCAGCAAGGTAACAACTATAAATATCGCGCTATGTTCGATGAAATCGCGATGCCCTTTGATTTTCCTGCCGAGGTCAATCACTATGAAGCGATCGCCTATTGCCATTGGAAAGGAAATGATACTCGTCTGATGAGTGAGGCAGAATGGAATCTGGCAACTTACGGAGTGTCAAATTTACGGCAGCCCATAGAGGAAACAAATTCAGGCTTCAATCTCAATTTAAAGTTTGCTTCTCCGAGTCCTGTTGGTTCTTTAGAAGCCCAAAGTCCGTCAGGGCTATACGACCTGCGCGGCAATGTTTGGGAATGGCTGAGCGATCATTTAACGCCGCTCACAGGATATCAACCCCATTATCTATATGAGGGCTATTCCGCTTCATATTTTGATACTAAACACAATATGATGGCAGGCGGCTCTTGGATTACAAGTGGAACCGAAGCTGAGAAGTATTATCGTAACTGGTTCCGTCCCAACTTCTATCAACATGCAGGCTTTAGAATAGCCCATTCGTAGGGGCAATTCATGAATTGCCCCTACGAATGATTAGAATATATTTAAGAGATAATTAATTCCCATGCATCCAAATCGAATTGAACCACAAGCAGGTCAAGAGTCTGTCTGGGACTATCCCCGTCCTGCAATCTTAGAGGATACAACTAAGCATATCCGCATCATTTGCAATGATATTGTTTTGGCAGAAACCGATCGCGCTAAACGGGTTTTAGAAACCAGTCATCCGCCTTGTTATTACATTCCTATAGAAGATATCAAAATGGAGTATTTGGTTGAAACTTCGCGGCGAACGATGTGCGAATGGAAGGGAATCAGCCAATATTATGATATTGCGATCGCAGATAAATATATCCAAAATGCGGGCTGGCGATATACTGTCCCTACTCCTAATTTCGTAGATATTCAAAACTCGATTAGTTTCTACGGGAGTCTCATGGATGCCTGCTACGTCAATGATGAGCTAATCACGCCGCAAGCTGGTGATTTTTATGGTGGCTGGATTACTTCTGATATTGTGGGGCCATTTAAAGGCGAAGTAGGTACTTGGGGATGGTAGCCTTGCCTCAATACATCAAAAATCTTGCTTAGATTGATGGGTTAGACATTGTGGACGCTACTGAGAGATGGTATTCACCTCGACCAAGGTACTCTACCTGAAAATCTACGACTTGTCGCTGCTCATCAGCAAAATACTTTAATTTGCGATTAATAAAATCTTCAATCAAAGCTTTACTAGTCGCAAGATCCTCTTTATCTATTTTTTTCTTAGCTTTTTTAAGCATTGAGGCAAATATTTGGTCTAACTCAGATTCCCTTTTTTCTTTTGGCATAAGCGCTAAATCCCAAGCTGTCACTGCGGTCTCTAACAGACGCTGAAGCTCTTTCTTATTCTGGGGAATATTAGCATAGGGTCTAATGAAGTCTTTCAAAACCTCAGACATTTTGGCGAGTCCTTCCATGTTTCTCACCATCTGTACATTCTCACCAAAATCCTGTTTAACAGTTTTTTGCAATTTCTCGAATGATTTATTGCTCGCTTTCTCCCATTTTTGCTGGCGGACAAGGTCACTAAATTCTCTAGATTTTTTAGCCCACATTCCGCTCCCAAAAAGAAGCGCAAAATAATTAGAATAGGAAAAAAGCAAGGATAGAAACAGGAGGGAGATATCAGAAACGA
>NZ_PDDM01000047.1 GCF_002914585.1 Pseudanabaena sp. BC1403 | reverse complement strand
TTCGCTGTAATAACCCAAAATTATTCCTTTTTTCTCTTTGTCTGAGCTTATCCTAATTTGCACAAGTTATTTATTTTTCATTCCTTAAGTTTATTCTTGAAGCAGAAATAAACTCCTAAATTGGGATCAAAATGTCATGTCTGGCTGAAGACACTATTCTATTATTGTCGTCCCTGAATTGCGTTACAGAATATGTACACTATAATTGTTCATAATGAAATTGATAGTTTAGAGTGAAATCATGACAACTAATCTGAAATCATTACTTGGAGACGAAGCATCATATCTCTTGGATTATCAGGCAAAAGTTAGTAAGGATTTATTACATCTCCCCAGCCCAGATTGGATAAACCGCATTTTTGTGAATAGCGATCGCTCTCCTCAAGTTCTTCGTAGTCTCCAGCAACTCTACGGACATGGCAGGTTAGCGAATACAGGTTATCTTTCAATTTTGCCTGTAGATCAAGGAATAGAACATTCGGCTGGTGCTTCCTTTGCGCCAAATCTGATCTACTTTGATCCAGAGAACATTGTGAAATTAGCGATCGCGGCAGGATGTAATGCCGTAACCACAACCTTGGGCGTATTGGGCATGACCTCTCGGCAGTATGCTCACCAAATTCCTTTTATCGTCAAGCTCAATCATAATGAGTTGCTCACCTATCCCAATCAATTCGATCAAATTATGTTTGCGTCGGTAGAACAAGCTTGGAATTTAGGTGCTGTAGCAGTGGGAGCCACAATCTATTTTGGCTCAGAGCAATCTACCCGACAGATTCAAGAAGTTAGTCAGGCCTTCGCTTTGGCACATAAATACGGCATGGCAACTATTTTGTGGTGCTACCTTCGCAATAATGCCTTTAAGCAAGACAAGGACTACCATCTTTCTGCTGACTTAACTGGGCAAGCAAATCACCTTGGCGTAACTATTGAGGCTGATATCATTAAGCAAAAGTTGCCTGAGAACAATGGTGGCTATAACGTAATCGGAGAGATTAGTAGCTACGGTAAAACCGATCAGCGAATCTATTCTGAACTCACTACTGAGCATCCCATCGATTTAACCCGCTATCAAGTTCTGAATTGCTACTGTGGTCGAGCGAGTTTAATCAACTCTGGTGGCACATCGGGGGAAAATGATTTAGTGGATGCCGTGCGGACTGCGGTAATTAATAAACGAGCAGGTGGTGCTGGCTTAATCTCTGGGCGCAAAACCTTCCAGAAGCCTTTTGAAGAAGGCGTGAAGCTATTTCATGCGATTCAAGATGTCTATCTTTCTGAAGATGTTGCGATCGCTTAAAATTAAAGACTACAATCTTAAGTCTGAAAAGCATAGTAGAAATGAGTTGCATTCATTAACTACCACAAGCTCTAAATAAATTCAGTGTATCCCCCTATTAGCCAAATAATAACCAGTTCAATACCTGTGCATATTTCGCCCCAATGAAATCGCCCAAAAAAGGAACAATAATCGTAATGAATTACCCGCTTCTAAGTAGCCATATAAATTGTTGGCAGTACCGCAGAACAAGCCCTCTAATCTAACCTCTCAGCCGCCTTTAAAAAAGCTCGCTTTGCGGCAATCTTATTCTTACGATTCGTATATCGCCTAAAACTCCTTACATCCCGATGTCTAGTCAACTCCATCGCCAAAGATGGATCTAACTCATACTTCACAATCAAATTCGTCGCAAACGTATGTCTACCCCGATGCGAATGCAAATCAATCCCCGTCTTCTCCGCTAGATCGTCCATCACATGACGAATCCCCCAGTAGGTCAGTCGCTTACCCTCACTGCGATTAGAACAAGATAGGGATGTAATCAGGATAAGTGGTCGTATCCTGATTACATCCCTACTTTAGACATTTCTGAACAAAAGAAGCAGAGCTATTGCCCCATCAAGTTGAGCTAATAGTTCGCGATTGAACTATAGCTTCTAGACTCTACTTGGCATTCTCGTTTATTCTACACTGATCGGTTCTGCATTGATCGGTAAGGTAATGATCAATTCCGTACCTTCTCCTAGTAGAGAGTTGACATGAATCGTACCGCAATGTTTTTCGGTGACAATCTGTTGCGCGATCGCCAATCCCAATCCCGTACCTTTACCAACAGATTTGGTAGTAAATAAATGATCGAATACCTTTTGTTTAACCTCTTCATTCATACCCTTACCATTATCAGTAATCACAATCTTAACGAGATTATTCTCTAAATCTAAGGAAGTTGTAATGGTAATGCAGTTAGGATGGGCTTTGATTTGCTCGAAGCTCTTTCCCTGATTAGATTCTTCTAACGCATCGATCGCATTTGCCAAGATATTCATAAATACTTGGTTCAATTGTCCTGGGAAACATGCAATTTGAGGTAAATTGCCGTAGTTAGTAACAACTTCAATCGCAGGATGTTGATCAGAAGCCTTCAGCCGATGTTTGAGAATGAGAATCGTACTATCAATACCCTGATGGATATCAAAAAGCACTTTGTAGTCTTGATCGGCGCGGGAAAACGTTCTTAAACTAGTGCTGATATTTTTTAGGCGATCGCAGGCGATCGTCATCGAATCAATCATCTTCGGTAAGTCCTCTAGACTATACTCCAAGTCAATTTCTTCGGCATGGGCTTTGATCTCATCACTCGCATTGGGTAGACTCTTTTGATAGAGTTTTAAATGTTCAACTATATCGGCTAATGTCGGTTCAGCTTGTTTGAGACTAACAGCAATAAACCCAAGTGGATTATTCATTTCATGCGCTACTCCTGCAACTAGGTTGCCGAGCGCAGACATTTTCTCACTTTGCACCATTTGCAATTGGGCGCTTTGCAGATCGGTTAGCACTTGTTGTAAGACCTGTGATTTTTGCTCCAAGGCAATTTCAGCAAGTTTACGTTCATGCAGAGCAGCTTGCTGTTTACTAATATCCAACACTAGCCCATCCCAAACTAGAGTTCCATCATCAAGTTGTTGGACTCGAGTTTTTATCTCAATCCACTTGATAATTCCCGATGGAGTCACAATTCGTCCTGACCATTCCAAAGGAGCTAAGGTTTGCATGGAGTTAGTCAAAGATTGCAGGTAACTTGCCACATCCTCTGGATGGATTGCTTCTATAAGAAAATGGATATTTGCGATCGCTTGTTCTTGGGTCATTTCAAACAAGTAGAAACATTCGGCACTAACATAGGATAGATACCTATCCCCATCGCTAGTCGAGCGAGCCTGATAAACAACTCCTGGCACATTATCTACAAGTTTCTCAAACCTAGAGTTACTTGCACTCAAGTTTTCCAGCGATCGTTCTAACTGTTGCGCATATTCTAGCGATCGCTCATAAAGTCGAGCATTTTCCAAAGAAATCGCCGCTTGAGCACAAAGTAAATTTAGGATTTCCACACGATCTTTTGTGAACGCCCCCGTTGCTAAACTATTTTCCAAATACAAAATGCCCTTCAATTTCCCCTGTTGCAAAATTGGACTGCACAAGATACTCTTCGGCTGCTGACGTATGATATAAGCGTCGCTGGCTAAGGTCGGATCGGCTGTCGCATCGATCAGCACCGCAGTTTGTCTGCTGTGCTGCACTTTATAAATTAGCTTCAGGGGAACATCCTGACTGTCTTCAACAGGAAGTTTTTGCAACACAACAGGCTCCGCGCCCTCGATAATTGAACCTTTGATCAATAGGCGATCGTCTCGCAAGAGCATGAATATACATTTATCAGCTCCCGCATTTTCGATAACGATAGAAAGTAAAGCCGAGAGCAGTCTCTCCAGTTCGATTTCACCAGAGAGAGTTTGAGAGGCTTTGAGAATGGTAGCTAAATCTAGAGCTACAGAAGCACTGCTGTGGGAAGTATCGGAACTGGTGGAGGTACTTCCCACAGCGAAGATGGTTTCGCTAGTGGAGAGTAGGGAACGGGGTTGCTCTAAGATGAAGGCAAGGAGTTGAGGATAGCGTCTTTCCAAGTCGGCAACCTTAGCCTTTGCACCCCAACGGGCATAGCCATAATAGGCTTCGGTCATGTATTCTTGAGCAATCCGTTCTTTACCCCAATCAAGGTAGAACTTTGCCGCCAGTTCATTAGCTAGGGCTTCTTCTTGGATATATTCGTTGGCTTTAGCTCCAGAGATAGCCCTATCATATAGCTCAATTGCCTCGGCTTTTTGCCCTAATACTCGACATCTTTCTGCTGAAACCAAACTGTATTTATGTTCAAAATTTGAAGGCGCATGATCCATCCATGCTTCCATGAATTTTTGATTGGCATCTACTTGAGCTAGGAGGGATTGATGATTTTTTATTGTTGATGGGCGATCGCCTTCAGATTTAAGCAAATCAGTATACTGAGACAGCAGAGCAAGAGAGTAATAGAAGTTATGAATCGCAACAGTTAAGCCAATCGCCGCATCAGCATAACTTGCTGCATTTACCGCCGAGATCACCGCCGCAGAATGATCCTCAAACAAATAGCTAAGAATGCACTTAGCTAAATATGTTGTAAAAGGTAGCGATCGATCATTACCTGAACAGAAAACAGGTAAAAGTTCCATTTCATCAAAATTATTACCTGATAATTGCTTCGGCTCAGTGACATCTCCCAGCAAATTTGAGACAAATTGCTGCCAAATTCGGGCATGGTTAAGGGAATGATCCTGTCTAATCGGCAGCAAAATTTCCAGCGCAGTATTTTGTCTTTTTTGCACTTCTGTTAGGATCTGTCCAGATAAAACACAGTGGGTACAGTGATGGGCAGTTGCATAACTAGCGTACTCAATATCACCCGTTTCAAAACCAATTTGACTAGCTCTCTCCAAGGATTCTATGGTATCAATCAGTGGTTCTTTCCAAGGTCTAATAAAAACATTAAACAAATTGTTCACTTTACATTCCAATTCTTTGGCAGAGAACCGATCCAATACTTTCAAAGCAAGTAACCCAGAGTAATATCCTTTATCTACATCTTTCTCAAATCCACATAGCAATATGCCATAAAACACGTAGGCAAAAGCACTCAGTGATGTATGTCCTTGTTTTAAACTCAGATCAATCATTGTCAAGACAATCTCTGACAAAAGCTCTGGGCGGGTTGTGTAGGCTGGGGAAAAAATTGCCATCAGAATCCGCATGACCGCAATCGAATGGGGCTCTAACATCACTGGTAACGATTCTATCGCAGTCAATGTCGGCAACTGTATTGCTGAAGATTGAGGGGATGCGCCTAAATCGACTTCTAGAAGTTCCAAAGCGAATATTCCTACAGCAAGTGCTTTTGGCATTTCTGACTGAGCCATATACATTTGAATTTGTAGTTCATAAAGCTTGACTCGATCAAGGGAGCTAGTAGTATGTTCTAAAACGAAATTAGCTAAGGTTTGCGCATGAGCAAAGTTGATGTTGAGATATTCAGCCGCAACCGCAGATTCATAAAGAGCTAAAGTCAGATCATAGTTACTTTGCCAACTATCAATACCTAGAGACTTCACTCCATTATCGAAATATTTAGTGGCAGCAGCATAAGCAGTCGAAGTAAGCGCTTTTTTCCCAGCCATGAGATTCAATTGCGCCAGTTGCTCTCTTTGTTTCTGGATAGTGATTAGCTCTACACCTATATTCAAATGATTAACAATATCAAAGATTTTTTCTTCCTGTTTTTCTTGGGAAAGGTTATGCAACAATAATTGTCCAATTCTCAAGTGAGTAATCTGCTTTTGATCGTCAGAAATCAGAGAATAGGAAGCTTGCTGAACGCGATCATGCAAAAAACGATAGGTAGGGTTTGCCGCGACATCAGAAAACAAGCTACTATCGGACTGCATAAAGAATTTATAAACTTCTGTGTTGGGAATAATCAAGCCTTCTTGTAATGCTCTCCATAATGCTGTAGCTGTGACTTCTACTGACTTCTCACTGATAATTGTCAAGGTTTGTAGATCAAACTGCGCCCCAATACAAGCTGCTAATTTCAATACATCTTGAGTTTCGATAGGCAACTTTTGTAATTGCAGGGCCATAAATTCCACTACGTCATCAGTTATTGCCAAAGCTCTAACTTGAGTGATATCACACCGCCAATGTTGAATATCCCATTCAAAGGTAATCTGTCCATCTTCATACAAGGTTTTCAGAAACTGAGTTGTAAAAAATGGATTGCCGTTAGTTTTTTGATAGATTAATTCGGTTAAAGCTTGAGCAAGAAATAATTCACAATTTAGCGTATCAGCCACTAATTGATTTACATTTAGCAAGCTCAATGACTCGAGAGTAATCGTGTTTACTAACGCACCAGATTGTATAATCTCATCAATAGTCATCATAAAGGGATGAGCAGGTGACACTTCATTATCTCGATAGGCTCCTATGATCAATAAATATTTAGTGTCTTCTATCAATAATTCCAGTAAGTTTAGAGAGGCAGAATCTGCCCATTGTAAATCATCTAAAAACATCACTAAGGGATGCTCTGGGCTGGTAAAGATTTGCACAAACTTTTGCATCAGCAGATTAAAGCGATTTTGAGCAGCAGTCCCTGATAGTGGTGTGGCTGCTGGCTGCTGACCAAGAATCAGTTCTAGTTCAGGAATCACCTCAATTAAAACTTGTCCATTCTCGCCCACAACTTCGAGAATTTTATTTTTCCATACGTTAATTTGACTATCTGATTCTGAGAGTAGTTGTCCCATTAGGTCGCGGAAAGCTTGGACAAAGGCAAAAAAGGGAATATTGCGCTGAAATTGATCGTATTTGCCTTTGATGAAGTAGCCCCGTTGTCTAGCGATTGGTTTATGCACTTCATTAACAACGGCTGTTTTGCCAATTCCTGAAAAACCTGCAACGAGCATTATTTCTGTTGCGCCTTGACTCACTCGCTCAAAGGAATTCAGGAGTATTTCTACTTCGGCGGCGCGACCATAGAGCTTTTCGGGGATAATAAAGCGATCGCTAATATCTCTCTGTCCAATTTCAAAAGATCCAATATTTCCAGTAGCTTGCAATTGTTCTAAACAAATCTCTAAATCATGCTTAATTCCCAAAGCACTCTGATAGCGATCTTCAGCATTTTTAGCCATTAATTTGCTGATGATTGTTGATAAAACCAAGGGAATACTAGGATTGATCTGATTAACTGGTATAGGAGTTTTTGCTAAATGACAATGGACTAATTCCATAGGATCATTGGATAGAAAAGGTAACTTTCCTGCCAATAACTCGTAGAAAGTCACCCCCAATGAGTAGAAGTCGCTGCGATAGTCAACCCCACGATTCATGCGTCCAGTTTGCTCTGGCGAAAGATAGGCAAGAGTTCCTTCTAGAGCGTTAGCATTTTGGATCTCCTGCGTTTCCCTTGGTAATAGTGAGGCAATACTAAAGTCAATTAATTTAACTTGTTTGGTTTCGGGGTTAATTAATATATTGCTGGGTTTGATATCCTTATGAATAACTCGATCGCGATACAGGATGTCTAAAGTGTTACAGAGTGCGATCGCTATTTCCAAAAACTCTTTTAAAGAGAGCCTGTTTTTACCTTTCACCGCATACTCTCTCAAGGAAATCCCACCGAAGTCTTCCATCACCAACGCATAGCCATTTTGATACGGTTCTAAACTGTAGGTTTGGATGATTAATGGTGAGTTGAGGTTTTTAGAAATGTTGTACTGATTACGAAACTGGACTAGTTCGCTAAAGGTGGGATAGTCATTTTTTAGCAGTTTGATCACTACAGGGAGTTGATCTGAGGTGCGGATCGCCCGATGGACGACAGTCCGCGAACCCATATAAAGATTTTCAGACAGAGAGTAGCCGAGAATTGTGAATGTGTCTACCATTGTTTTTGTCTTGTTATTTGTCTTGTTAAAATTATGGTGTAATTTAATGCTGGTGAATGGGAATCGTGACGATAAAGGCGGAACCTTGTTCTGCTTCGGAAACACATTCCAACTTACCACTGTGTTTATCTACCACAATTTGATAGCTAATCGAAAGCCCCATGCCAGTTCCTTTGCCTACAGGCTTTGTGGTAAAGAATGGATCGAATAGCTTATGCTGAATTTCTGCTGGAATGCCAATCCCGTTATCTGAAATTTGAATCATCACCTCCTTAGCAGTAACAAATGCAGTGCTAATCGTAATCGTTGGGCTATGGATTTGACCAATTTCCCAAGATTCTTCTAGAGCATCAATTGCGTTGCTGAGTAGATTCATAAATACCTGATTGAGTTGTCCTGCGTAGCACTCGACTAGCGGTAACTCCCCATAGGCTTTGATAATTTCAATGGTTGAAGAAGCTGATCTTGCTTTCAGACGATGTTGCAAAATCATCAAGGTACTATCGATGCCATCGTGGATATTCACGGATTTCATGTCGGCTTCGTCCACGCGCGAGAAGGTACGCAATGACACGACAATTTTTTGGATACGTTCTGCACCTACCTGCATGGAAGCTAGAAGATTGGTCATATCTTCTAGTAAAAAATTTAGCTCGATCTCCTCGATTTGTTCTTGAATCTCAGCATGGGGGGTGGGATAGTGTTTTTGGTAAAGTCCTAGGAGTCGCCCCAGATCTTTGGCATAGTTGTTGGCATGGGTTAAGTTGCCATAAATGAAGTTGACTGGGTTATTAATTTCATGGGCGACACCTGCGACGAGTTGTCCTAGCCCCGACATTTTCTCCGATTGCACCATCTTGGTTTGAGTATGTTTGAGTTCTTTTAGGGTTTGTTCTAGCTCCGCAGTACGCTGATTTAGCTCAGCTTCGGCACGTTTGCGATCGCTGATATCGCGAATAATTGCAGCAATATACGATGGTTGACCTGTATTGGGGTCTTTGATCGTAAATATGTTCCATTCTACGGGAATTTGGACTTGGGTAATCAAGTGCTGCAAGTGCAGTTCCGCACTAGCAGACCCATGCTGTCGCAAATGAGGTATCAGCGTTTCCTGAATTTTAGCCATGTCCTCTCGACTGTGGAAATCGCTTACATGCATATTTTCAACAGAATCGATGCTACCGAGTCCCATTAATTTCCGTCCACCCGCATTCAAGTAGAGAACTTGTCCATCATCAATGTTAGCGATGCCGATAAAGTCTGTAGTATTTTCGACTACAGAAGCAAGTTTTTGGACTTCAATCTCTGCCATCTTGCGATCGCTAATATCTTCTAATGTAACTAGAACTCCAATAACATTGCCATCAAGATCGCGTAGCGGAGTTTTACGGGTATCAAGCCATAGCATACTTCCATCTGAGCGTTGGTGGATCATAATGTGAAGATCTGATTGCCCAGAATCCATTACTCGGCGATCGCGTTCTACATTCTGGGCTGCGGATTCAACAGTAAAGGGCAAAGTATAGTCAGTTTGACCAATGATCGTATCTGGTGACTCTAAACCCACAAACTTCGCACCGTTGGTGTTACAGCCTCTAAAAGTAGATTCGCGGTCTTTCCAAAATACTAATTGCGGAATATTGTCGAGTAATAGGCGTAAAAACTGCTGTGATTGCTGGAGTTCTTGTTCAGCTTGCTTGCGATCGGTAATATCTAAGATGATGCCATCCCAAACAGTAGAACCATCAGCTTGTCGTTCTGGTTGAGAAGTGACCTGTACCCATCTTAGGTTGCCAGAAGGGGTGACAACCCGAAATTCTTCTTTAAAAATCGTCAGCTTTTCAGATGCATAGCTCGCTGCTTGCCGAATTCGTGGACGATCGTCTGGATGTTCCAAGTCTGCAAAGTTCTTGACTCCACTCAAAAAGTCTTCAGCCGAGACATCGCAAATAGCAACACAACCTGAACTAACATAGAGTGTTGATGTAGAACCATCCACAGCAGTGCGAAGCTGGATAATCATGCCAGGGAGATTATTAGCCAGCTTCTGAAATCGTGACTCGCTAGCTTGTAATTCTGCTAACTCTTGTTGAGACCTAAATATATTCATAGCCTTATCCACCCCACCCTTATCGGTTAACAATTACTTTATTATATTTACTACCTGATGTTACGTGGAACGCAGATGATAATTTCTTGCTGAATCGCCAAGCAGGGCAACCACGGGGGGTGGCGACTACCTAAATAATTTAGATTCTGTAGGGCTGTCCCCCTTGCCAGCCCTAGACTTCCGCCATCGGAGAAATTCCTACCACATAACATCAGTATGCAAACACACCAAGGAAACTTAAGGTTTTCAGAAACGACACACGTTAACAACACAACCTAAAACATCCCTTGGGGTTAATACCGAGGGATGTCTTGCCTATTCAAAACGGTTCAAAGACTCAAAACAAAATTTAAGCCAGTCACAGAGGCGATCCTTGAATGCCTACAATGTAACTGGCTTTTAATTTTTATATGTTATGCGCTGCCTTACTACTTAGTTCATCTATTGTTAATGAATCCTAGTGTTGGAAGCGATTTCTTGTTGTTATTAACATTACTCAGTTTTTCATAATAAGTCTTCTATCTAAGTACATAATCGCCTCTGTATCTTGATGAATATCTAAATACCAACAGGGTTAGGTGGCAAGGACTAGGTCTAAATACTGCCTCTACGCTATACACTTACCTGTACCGCTATCGAAATGAAGGAATCGTTGTCATACCTCACAATACTAAATTTGAGACCCCATTAGATATGTTCAAGAATAATAAATTTATGCAAATTATTTTGCTCCTAATTGAAGCAGGACTATTATTTCTTGCAGTTTCAGGCTCTTTTACGGCAATCAACAATTTACTAGAAGGTTATCAAAAGATCTGTCGGGAAACAAAAGCAAGGTATAGAAGTAACTTCACATTTATTTCTGTACTTCAATCCATTGGTAAATACAAAAGCTATAAGTTCAATAAATTGAACCATAGCCTAGGTTTGATATCGGTTATCATCAACCCAAGATACGCATAAAAAAGATGATAAATATTGAAAAGATACTAAAACAAGATAGGCAAATACGAGCAACCACAGGATTAAACCAACAAGCATTCGAGGCTCTGTTGCCAAGTTTTGAGGAAGCATACATGATCATGACTATAGCTTATCGGTCATAGGTTTAAGGCTCCAATACCAGGAGAATGTTTAGAGATTGGCGAGGATTTACCTAATTGAGTTTGGAGATCGCTCAGGTGAACGCCTATCAGATTGGGTAGAACCAGATGTGCAAATCCACCAAAGCGTTCAAAAGGACCAAGTCCAATCGTCCACATACCAGCGGCGATCGCGGCTTCAATGCCAACAGCAGCATCTTCCACCACCACACAGTTGGCGGGGTTGAGTCCTAACTGAGCCGCAGCGTACAGGAAGAGGTCAGGAGCGGGTTTGGGGGGTGCTACACTGTCACCATCCGCGATCGCATCCACACGATCGGCAAGCCCCAATTTTTCGATTACCGTGCGTGCATTCTTGCTGGCAGAGCCGATCGCAATTTTCATGCCCGCTTGCCTGATTTCAGTAAGTAGCTCAATGCCTCCAGGTAGCAGATCTTTTGGTGTAATGGATTGGATCGATGCCAAATAATAACGATTTTTGCGCTCCATCATTTCCTGAAGTGTGGATTCTAAATAATGCTTTTTGCCCACAATGAGCAGCAGCGATTCTTTTCTAGAGACACCCCGCAACGCTTCATTTGCATTGCGATCAAAGGGCAGTCCTTCCTCATCCGCCAGCCGCTGCCACGCTCGGTAGTGCCATTCGGCAGTATCCGTCAGCACCCCATCCAAGTCGAAGATAAAGCCCTTGATGTCAGGTGGGTGAGTGTCAGGAGTTAAATCGAAATTGTGCCAACTGCCTTGCCAGTGTAGTTTGAATTTGAGGCGAGTCCAAGTGGCGGGGAGGTGAGGCGTTGCGACAGGTCCATTATCCTTAAGTTGAATCCCACCAAAGCCAAACACCACTGATTGCCAAACACCGCCTGCGGAAGCCGCATGAATGCCATCGGCTGTGTTACCAAAAGTATCTTGGAGATCGATTAGGGCTGCCTGCATAAAATATTTATAGGCCTTGTCTTCACCTAGGTTTGCGGCAAGGATGGCGTGAATAGAGGCTCCAAGGGAAGAACCATAGGTGATATCGGTGCGGGGAGCGTAGTAGTTCCAGTTTTTTTGGAGCGAGTCAAAGGAGAACTCTGGTGTATCACGCATTAGGTAGAGGAGCATCAACACATCAGGTTGCTTGAGTACCTGTGTGTGATTGGTTTCTTCCATACCTATAATCGCTTGAATCGATCGCGTTCGCGGTTCATAGTGACTCAAATTGATATCCTGAAGTTGAAAAAATCCATCAAACTGCTCGATCAGTTCTGGATTAGCAGTATAAGGAATGTATATCTGAGACATCGTTGTGTGCAAACTTAGCAGTCGCTCTGGTGTGAGTTTTAGCTCTTGTACCAGCGCGATCGCCTGATCGGGAAACTTATGCAGTAGCCATTCATAAATAGCGATCGCCTTTTCCAAATTCCACTGCACCATCCGATTGGTAAACGCATTATTATTTACCTGCTCGTGGTATTCATCAGCTCCGATCGCGTTGCATAATTCATACCGTTTTTTTTGATCGTTCCACTCCAATCGACTGAGCCAGAAAATCGCAGTATCGATTACAATTTCGGCACCGCAGTCTCGCATCCAAATATCATCACCCGTTGCTTGCCAGTATTGCCAAACGGCATAAGCGATATCAGCACTGATATGAATTTCGCGATCGCGGCACCAGATTCGTACTGGCTCAGCGTAGGGATCGCTCTGAATCGACCATTTGGGAGTCATCTCATCTCCTGTAGCTGCACTTTCCCAAGCAAACATCGCGCCGTTATATCCACTATGAAAGGCTTTGCGCCTTGCTCCAGCGAGGGTGTCATGACGGTAGCTCAATAAACTTCGAGCGATCGTGGGCTGAGTCAACGTAAAGAAGGGCAGAATAAATATTTCTGTATCCCAAAAGATATGTCCTCGATAACCTAAACCCGATAATGTTTTAGCAGCAACACTATCAGGAATGTTATTTGGAGATGCTGGGTCAGCTACTGGGTCAGCTACTGGGTCAGCTTCAGCACATGCTCCAATAAAAAGTTGAAACATGTTGTAGCGCACCGCCAGTTGAGCCTTAAGATCTCCCTCAATCTCGATATCACTGTGCTCCCAAACTTTATCCCAAGCCTGCTGATGCGCGGCAAGTAGAACCTCATAGGATGGCAGGTCGGCTAACTTGGCTTGAGCTGATTGAACTGGTTGCTTTACCTCCTGAGATGTAAATACCGTTACTAACTTTTCTACGGTGATGGTATCTCCCTGTCTAGCCAGAAAGGTAAATCTAATGGAGGGACGGTCGGGACTATTGATTTGCGATGAAGCCGCAATACCGATCGCCGTCATTTTAGCTGCCATGCTGAGTTCAATCTGAGTACTGCGGGTGCGAACTTGCAGCCAAACTCCATGCTCTGTATCGCCGCGATCGAGATGCTCCCAGTGATCGAAGCCTTGATTGTCGGGATAGTCATTAATACTGGAATTAAATTCGATCTTGCCACTAAAATCAACAGGCTTAACATGGCAAATTAACGCTAATACCTGCTGATCCGCTAAACTTGCAAAGCGTTCAAACTTTATGTCCACCGTATTTCCAATCGGACTCCGCCAGCGTAGCGATCGCCTCAGAACTCCATGTCGTAAATCCAACTGTCGTTCGTACTGAAGTATTTCACCGATATCTAGTCCAAACCGTTCGCCATCGATTGTGACCACCATTGATAGCCAGTCTGGACAATTAGCTAACTCGGTATAGACCAAGGGTATATCATCATACAACCCACTAATTAAGGTAGTTGGTAAGGCCTTGGGATAGCCTTCTTCAAAGCTGCCCCGCGTCCCTAAATAACCGTTACCAATCGTAAAGACGGTTTCTCTGGCACGCAACTGTGCTGGCTCGAAGTGAGGTTCGATCACTGTCCAGTCTGTGTAAAGTAAAGCATGAGGGGCAAGCAGATTTGTTTTTTCAATTTCATCGATGTCTAACATGTTTTTCCCACAGAATTAAAGATGGAATTAAATCTTCGATGAATCTAATCGTGACTATGTTTAGGGGTGAAATGAGTAATCGAGCAGAAACTTGCGCTAAGGATTAAACGACTTGTTTTCAATATCTAGATTGCCCATCAAAAAGCTTTACCAGTTGAACCTTGTTAGATTCAGATGATTGGAACCCTTGCTATGCCGTACTTATTTTTAGTACCAATTAACTTAGAGATCAATTGGTACGCCTAGAATCCTAACTCTCTACGTTTTTGAATGTCAAAAAAACTTGTAACTCAAACGCTTGCTCAGCAACGATCTCAGCCTTAGCGTAAGCTTCTCTACAGATGCTCATTTGACTCCGTACTCAAGCAGTGGCACCAACTAATCTACAGAATTTGCAACCAATCCTTAATCAACTTTTTCGTTCCAATGCTACCCACCTCTTATATTAAAGATGGAAATTTAAACTCTTCTGCCTATAAACAAATTGTAGACAATCCCAATGACGGCTAAAACCAAGAGAATATGGATTAGACCACCACCAATGTTAATAGAAAATCCTAATACCCAGAGGACAATAAGGACACCAATACCAGTCCAGATTAGATTCATAACGATCTCCTTTTATATTTAAGATGAAGCAAAAACGTCTTGAGAACCGTATTTCATCGTAGGGGCAATTCATGAATTACCCCTAGTCAACTAGTTAGTCAACAGCTTTTTTGACTTCATCTTTGACATCTTCGGCAGCATTACGAACTTTAGCTTCAGCTTGTTTTGCATTGCCCTGCACCTTGTCTTTTGTGTTCCCAGTCAAATCACCAACTGTTTCTTGAACTTTGCCTTCAACGTTTTTAACAGCAGCTTTAGCTCTATTTTCTAAACTCATGATGTACTCCTTAATTTGAGAATATGTACCAGAGATGAATTAACAAATCTGGCTTATGGAGATACTGTCACAGGCGATCGCTTGATTTCCTGAATGAAGTGATTGAATTGACTGAATAAGATACAAACCTTTACTTTTATTTCATGGCAAACTGTTCTACCCCAACTAGTTGCGCGACTCGAAAAGCAGAAGTAATGGCTCCTTCATGTAATCCATCCCCAAGGTAAGATCCTGCATGATAGGTATTATTTTCGCCATTAGTAGCAACCACTTCATCGCGATACTTAAAAGCTTCGGTGGTATATAGCGGCGTGTGATGCTTTTGGAGATGAATAATGCGATCGCTAGCAATTATCTTTTCGAGTTGGTAAGACAGAAAATATTTTTGTGATGATGCGATATCGCAAAGCTGGTTAAGGCAACTGTTATAGCCCCAACCCGTATCGGTTTGAAAAAAGTCAAATTCTGAAGGCTGTTTGATGCCGTAGCGATCGTACATAGAACTATCCTCATGCACGACGCTATTTACATGATTTGCTCTCCATGCGGAAAACCGTTTAACTTCCGATTCAGTTGGATCGGCTAGTAGTGAAAGCACTTGGTCAGGTGGTGTCGCAAATACGACCTTATCGAATCCTTGGACTTTACCCTGCGATCGCACAATTTTGACAGCATTGGCACTTCTGAAAATATGGTCAATTTCTTCATTGAGAACAATTTCGCCTTTAAATCGCGCCAAGATTTTTTCAATATAGGAATACACGCCGCCTTTAATTCTGAACCATTTGACCGCAACATCGTCTCGCAAAACTGGCATCGCTAATTCTGCGGGAAAGTCGTCAATCATTTCCATCGGCATCGAGTAGCTATACATGACTAGTAATTTTAGCCAAGTATTGCGATCGCAAGAGCATTTCAAGTATTTCGACAGAGGATGATTGTCAAATTCTTTTACGTCTGCAAATTTGATTTTGAGCCACAATCCTACCGAACGGGCATAGAGCGTATCAAGATGCAAATATTCGATCAGGCGACGGATACCCGTGAAGTTCTTACGGATTGAGACTCCTGACAGATAATGACTACCATTATTAAAAAACATGGCTGAGCCAATATCAACAGGTTCGAGTTCCACACCCAGTTCTTCCATAAGTTGCATAAAGTTATGAAACACCGATGGAAATTCGATTACTCCACATTCAAGAACTTCCTTACAATTAGATTGGTTCGGCTGGACATTTTGATTCAATGTCCGAATATGTCCGCCTAAATTAGGCTGTCTTTCAAATATAGTGACTTGATGTCCCTGCTTATCGAGTAGGTAGGCTGTGACCATTCCACTAGCGCCGCCGCCAATTATTGCGATTTTCATGATTCACCTAAAATTACATCACCTGACAGTCTTTGATATAGCAATGCACCTGTCCAAATCGTGGGCGCAAACCCAGGGTAGCCCGATGAAGCATTACAAAAATAGAAATGATGGAGTGAAGTTTCGTGATTCAATCTGCCCAGTCCCATATTGCGCGGTGTTAGGCTAGAGCCATAGGAATTACCATTAGGACACCAGCAAAAACGTTCGTTTGTGGTTGGACTACCCGTAATATGGAAGACCATATGCTTTCTAAAGTTCGGTACATATTTTGCTTCCACAACATCTAAAATGGCATCAAAAATCTCCTGCTTTTTGTGGTTATAGGCTTTGCGATCGCTTCCTTCTAATTTCTTGAAATAGTCATAATTGGCTACGGTAAGAAATTCCACAATTTGGCTATCCTCTGGGCAGTCTAAACTTGCATCGGTAAGTAATGTGGGCGTAGTAATTGCAAAACTGGGATTAGAAAAATCATGGCGATCGTACATTTGGGCGAAGGCTTCATTGAGATTGTCATGCCCCGTATGGAAGAGATTCCATTTCCCAAATCCATAATCTCTCAGGTCGATATCTTTGACGACGCAATAAGCCATGTAGTTCGATGCCGAATATGTATAGTCGAGTTTTCGACGCACAGTTTTCGAGAACTGAGATTCACCGATCATCTTGGCGGCTTTTTTGGGATCGATATTGCAAATCACCGTATCGCCTGTAAATTCATCGGTTTCGTGGTTAAGGAGATTCATCGCCTGAACTCCTGTAACCGTTCTATTGGTAACGCTGAAATTAATAACTTCATGATTAAGCAATACCAGTCCGCCGTGAGATTCGATGACTTTGACTAATGAATTAATCACATGCTCAAAATGCTGCGTCGGATAGAACGCGCCCGCTTGATAGCCTCGGAACAAGACTACCCAAGCATAGAAAGACAGTTGATTGGGCGGCAACAAAAAATCTAGCCATTGTAGGGCTAGTAAAGTTTGAGCAGCTTGAGGTAACTGAAACTTATCAAATACATCTTGAAGTGTGCTATTCAGATGCTGAACCGTAGAAAACACCTCAAGTGGATGTTTGATTAGTTCCATCGGATTAATTGGCGGCGATAGTTTTTTTAAGCCTTTTCCAGTTTTCTCTATTTCGTTGACGAACTGACGAATGCGATCGCTAGATTCTGGAAAAAGATTAGATAGGCGCTGGATTAGTTCGTCTGGCTCTGAGGGAATATCCATCGCATACTCAGGGCTTCGCATATGATCGAAGCCTTGTGGGTCGTAACGTTCAAAGGTAACTTCACGTTCTAAACCAAGTTTTTTAAGTACTCGATTGACGGTTTGTCCTTCGCCGCAATCCCAAACATAGTGAAATTGTGCGTTAAACTTATATTTTTTTGCCATCATAAACGTATGCCCAAAGCCACCAGCATGTTCGTGCGCTTCGAGGATTTGGACAGTTTTGCCAGAGTTTGCCATCAGCGCACCAAAGGTCAATGCTGATAAACCACTGCCAACGATCAAGTAATCCGTTTTCATATTGAGCGATCCTGAATTTAACAGCAGTTTTCAACGAAAAGAACTACAAGGAAATTTTTAAAAGCTGTGCGAAGCACAGCTTTTAAAAATTTCCTTGGTTCGGGTTTAACCTAAGGCGAAGTAAAGGTTCTGATCCCCTATCCCTTACGGACTAGTTTCTCAGAAACGAACCGCACCACGTATCCTGTATCTACACCAATATTGTTGTTTCTTAAACTCCGACAGTTTTATTATTAGGTTCTGGCTTTGTACCATTGGATGAGATCGCCTCGCCTTCAATAAAAGAACGCAGCATCCATGAGATTTGTTCGTGCTGCTCCATCAAACCTGTCAGAAAATCTGCGGTTCCGTCATCTTTAAACTTACTGCTACATTGCTCAACATGGTTACGCAGATTCCGAATAACTTGTTCATGATCCGCTAGCAAGTGCGATACCATACCTGTTGCTGTGGGGATTATACCAGCATCTTCTTTGAGAGAACAGATTTTCAGAAATCCTTCCATCGTTCCTACAGGATATCCGCCAAGGGTTCTAATCCGTTCGGCAATCACATCGACATTAATCGTGAGAGCTTCATAATGAGCTTGCCATAGTTTATGCAAGGTCATAAATTGAGGGCCTACTACATCCCAATGATATTTCTTAGTTTTGACTAGTAACAAGTAGCTGTCTGCTAAATTGCCGTTGAGTAGATCGATCACGCCTTGGCGCTGTATATCGGTAAGTCCAATATTAATTGTCTGCATGAGTAAATTTCCTTGAATTATAGTAATAGCAATGGAAGTACAAGACCCTAAACCCCAGCCCCTCTCCTGCGGGAGAGTAGTAAAGAGTTAGGAGCTTGCAAACTTCCACTTAAAGTCATTCAATAAAAATTAGACAACTGGTTCCATTAATGGAACATCGGTTGCCGCCGCATCTTCTGGCTCAAAATCAGACTTTGGGGTTCCACATGTAGGACAAACCCAATCATCTGGCAACGCGCCAAAGGGTGTACCAGCTTCAATACCTGAGTCTGGATCGCCGACTGCGGGATCGTAAACATGTCCACAAGTTTTACAAATATACTTTTGCATTTTTGACTCCAAATTCCTAAATATAAAAATGGTTTTAGAAGCACATAATGTTTGGGGCTTTGCGCCGCACACTATGCTCACCACCAAGGTGAATTTAGCTAACGACTTGCTCCAAGACCTTGACAGCAGGGCCTTGAATCACTTTTCCGTCGCAGCTAAATCTTGCGCCGTGGCAAGCGCAATCCCAACTTTTCTCAGCGCTGTTCCAACTGACGATACAAGCGAGGTGAGTGCATGTCGCTGAAACAGCATGGACAGTTCCCTGCTCATCGCGGTAAGCAGCGACCTTCTCATTGTCAATGGTTAGTAGCTTTCCTTCACCTTTAGCCACCTCATTAAAAGAATTAGACAACAACCCTTTAAAGCGATCGCCGATCCATCGAGTTGCTACATCGACTTCTTGTTTGACCGATTCCACTGGTACAAATGGAGTTGCTCGTAGTGAGTCATACAACTCTGTATAGGGATTATCTTTTCCAAGAATCAAGTCAGAGAGAATCATCCCAGACATAGTTCCCTTCGACATTCCCCAGAGACTAAATCCCGTGGCAACATAAATGTGTTTGTTGAAGGGAGTCAAGTTACCAATGTAGGGAAGCTTATCAAACGACACCATATCTTGGTTTGACCATCGGTAAGCAAATGTATCAATACCAAAGCGATCGCGGGCATAGGATTCTAGTTTTTGATACCGTTCTTCAGTATTAGACTCTGTACCAACTTTATGTCCTTCACCGCCAACTAATAGGAGTAGTCCATCCTCATAGGGAGTGGTACGAATCGAATGAGAAGATTCGCCACTGCCGATATACATTCCCACAGGAGCATTCGAGGGATCGATTTTTGCGCCCACGATGTAGGATCGTTCGGGATAGGTTTTGGCGAAGAAAAGTCCTAGATTTAAAATCGGTAGATTCGTTGCGACAATTACATCCTTTGCCGTAATTACACCGAGATCCGTAACAACATAACAGGAATCACCTTCATCAACCTTCTGAACTCTGGTGTTCTCAAATAAATAGCTGCCATCACCAGCAATATTTTTAGCAAGATGTAGCAAATATTTGCGAACATGAAACTGAGCTTGGTTTTCAAGCTTGATCGCTCCTGCGATCGCAAAAGGCAGTGATGTTTCTGTAACAAAGGTAGCGGGAAGTCCTAATTTAAGAGCAGCTTCCACTTCATCTTTAATTTGATCTAGCTCACTATCTGGCTCCGCAAAAGTGTAAGAGCTTTGACGGCTAAAATCACAATCAATCTGCTCTTCAGCGACAAATGTGGCAACTTGCTCAACTCCAGCTAGATTTGATTCTGCATAAAGTTTTGTTTTTTGTTCCCCAATTTGCTTAATTAAATCAGCATAAATCAATTGGTGTAATGCTGTAACCTTAGCAGTTGTATGACCGCTGACACCTGCGGCAATTTGTCTAGACTCAATCACCGCAACGGTTTTCCCAGCTCGTTTTAGCAGTGTTGCTGCGGTCAGTCCGACAATACCACCGCCAATAATTGCCACATCCACTGAGACTCTATTTTCAAGAGAGGGATAAGTGGTTGCAGGGGTGGAGTCAATCCAAAAGGAGGCGTGTTTTCCAGATAGATTTGTCATAGTGAATTTAAAACTGATACGTTAAAATATCGCGCAAAGTTCATGGAATATCTTCCTGACTTAATACTTAGAATTGGAAAGTATTTCCTTCGATAACTCTCACAAATCAGTGTTTGATTTCTTGAATGAATTGATTGATTACGAAATAAACTGTAATGGAAAGAAAACCTTTTCTAAGATAAAAGCAGTATTTTTATCTTAAGCTAATAATAGAGGGTAGCTTCCACCAAGGTATATCGGGTTGTAGATGATGCTCTTGGTGATAGCCGAAATGATAGCAAGTGAGGAATGACCAAAGAAAAGGACGATAAACACTGTGTGTACGAGAGGAATTTTGATAGCCACCGATGGGTTCACGATGAGGAATAAAAGTTCCAAAATAGAAGATCTGCATCGAACTGATAATTGTAGGAATTATCCAAAATAGTATTAAATTAGCATTAGCAATATGCAGAAAGCGATGCATACCATAATAAGTCATGACTAAACTCGCGAACTGCCACCAACTCCAGTAGCGCTGCATAAAGTATATATACCAAGCAACCATATTTTTATGCTTGCCATCATGAAAATCAGGGTCGAATTCACTAGCAGGAGCGTGATGGTGCTGAAAGTGCTTTTTTTGTAACTGATTATAGGAAAACAACCCATATAACAGTAGGGAGAGTGATCCAATGCAGTAATTAATATGAGGATGTTTAGAAAAAACAGCTCCGTGCATTGCGTCATGAGCAGTGATAAAAAGCCCCGTGTAAAGGAAAGCTTGAACCATTATCGCCATAGACTTCCATATTATAGAAGTTTGCTGGACTTGCTCTGCCATCAACAAAAAACCTAAACTAATCGACCACAGAGAAATAATTAATAGAGCGATCGCTATCCCAGTCATAGGATTTTCCGAAGCTTCTAATACGCTATGAATTATAGAATCTGAGTTTTCTGAAGATAAATTTATAGGTGTTTTCATTGATGCAAGATTGAAGTTAATCACTTCAAGGTGATTCGGTGTTGTAGAGGGAAAGTTTCCCCTCATTTTTTGTTTTCTTCTCTCTAAAGTAAAACCAGTCTAGGAAACAGGAACTACACCTGATGACAAGATACCCCAAAAGTGTAGAACACCTTGATGGGTAAATAATTCAATGGCGATCGCTGATACAAAGCCGATCATAGCAAGACGACCGTTCCAACGTTCTGCTTGAGGTGTAAATCCTGTGATCCATGCATTACGCATCATTACTTCGGGGGCTTCAGCTTGTGGTGTGTTAGTTTGCATGGTAGTTTCTCCAAAATTCAAAAATTTATTTCGTCTTTCGACTTCTAAATAGATTTACATATGTATGATGGAAATAGTGTTGCAGAACACCTTAGAACGTATACTTTGCATGAGTATTCCTCAAATATCGACCTAAAGAGATAGATATATCTGAAGCAATGTCCTTATCTCTTATAGTGGTTTTTAGATGAGTGTGTACTAATTTGGGCACTGGACTGTTAAAGAGGGATGAGTCGCTCAAAGTATTTCTGGTCAAGCTTTTCACGGTTTTGCAGTCAATCGCCATAAATCCTTACTCGATAAGCATTACAACCATTTACCACTTCTTTAGCAACCAGTGCCTACAGTTTAAAACGACTATTTTACCCAGACAAAAACAACACAAATATATTAATCACCAATTTAAAGCCAAGTGCACTTAATAAGGAATGAAAAATAAATAACTTGTGCAAATTAGGATAAGCTCAGACAAAGAGAAAAAAGGAATAATTTTGGGTTATTACAGCGAA
>NZ_PDDM01000046.1 GCF_002914585.1 Pseudanabaena sp. BC1403 | reverse complement strand
GAACTTTTGGGCAAGGTTAAAACATCATGTCAGTAAGATTATAGGAAAATGTGAAAGTTTATGGGATGCCGTACAGCAAGCCTTCTGTCAATTGTCCTAACTATCCCTTTCTTTGCTATATTAGGTGGCAATACCAGCATGATTCATTAAGCATCCATCTTCCATGTAAATAATGCGATCAGCAAGATCGAGAATGCGGTTGTCATGGGTCACAAGGAGAATCGTGCAGCCTTGCTGTTTGGCTAATTTCTCCATAATCTCCACCACATCACGCCCCGATTTTTTATCTAGCGCCGCCGTAGGTTCATCGGCAAGAATGATCTTGGGTTGTCCTACCAACGCACGGGCGATCGCAACTCGCTGCTTTTGTCCGCCCGACAGATCGCTAGGATAGTAATCCAGTCGGTGAGACAAACCCACCGCATTTAAGACATCTCGAATCCGTCGATCTGCCTCTTCCGCAGTCACATCATGCAGTTCCAGAGCCATTTCCACATTTTGATAAACCGTGAGGAAGTTCAATAGATTATGAGCTTGGAAAATATAGCCAATGTTGCGACGAATCAATGTCATTTGGTCGGGAATAGAATCAAGTAATTCTTGACCTAAAATTTTAAGACTACCCTCTTGAGGCGATCGCAACCCACCCATGAGCGTCAGCAAAGTCGTTTTACCCGAACCCGATGGCCCCGTCATAATCACAATCTCACCGCGATCGATTTGCAGATTAATATCATACAAAACCTGCTTACGGAGAGCATCTAGACCGTAGTAGTGATTTAGTTGCGTTACGGAAATAGCAAATTGGGAAGACATTGTTTTGGAATTACGAATTATCAATTACGAATTATCAATTACGAATTACGAAATATCAGCCACCAATCACCAATTACCAATCACCAATTACCAATTACCAATCAAAAAATATCCGCAGGATCGGCAGTTTGAATTTTTCTTACAGCAACTGCGGCGGAAGCGGAACACATGATGGCTGTGAGAATGAATACAAACGTAATGCGTCCTGCATCCATTGCCATTGGTAAGAGAGTGGCGATATGGGTGATTTCGTAAATGCCCCATGCCATCGCTGTGGCGGGAATGAAGCCTAGGACAGCGAGGATGAGAGATTCTTGGAAGACGACAATTAGTAAATAGCGATCGCGAAATCCCATCGCTTTGAGGGTGGCGTATTCGGGTAAATGGTCGGTGACATCGCTATAGAGAATTTGATAGACGATCACGGCTCCGACGATAAATGCGATTACGACACCGAGATCGAAGGTATAGCCTACGGGTGTACTCGCGTTCCAAAAGGCTACTTCGGCTTTGGCAAAATCTTGTCTCGTCATGACTTTGACATCATTGGGAAGAAGCGATCGCAATTCTGATAAGACTTTATTAACATCGGCATCGGGCTTGAGCTTGACTACGCCAATATCGATTAGTCCGCCTTGGCGCGATCGCACCATGCGTAAAAAGTTAATATCGCTAGTGACGAGATGGGCATTAATACCAAAGGTGGGGCTGAGTTGAAATAGTCCGCGTACTTGAAACTGGCGTTCGTCAATTTCCGTAACGATGGATTCGCCTGCTTTAAAGTTTTTAGCGATCGCCCCAAATTCATTCCGCGCTCCAGAATTAAAAAGAACTGTGTCGGGTTCGCGCAGTTTTTGGCGATTCTCGGCAACTCCTTTAATATTTAAAACTTGATGTTCGGGATTAATGCCAATGGCGTAAATATCCCATATCTGTTTGTTATAGGGATTCCGCCATTGAATGAAGTTGAGATAAATCGGACTTACTGATTGCACTCCCGATAAGCCTGCGGCTTGGTAAAGGCGGCGATCGGTAAAGCGATCGAGGGAAATTAGCGATCGGTAGCGACTGCTCAAAATGACGATTTCGCCATTGATGCTGTGATGGAGTTCTACGGCACTGCTAAATAATGCACCCCGAAATCCCATTTGTAGAAACATCAGCACATCAGCAAAACTAATTCCCGCGATCGCTACGAGCAAACGCACTCGCTCTTTCCGCAATTGCAACCAAGAAAGAAAAAGCGGTTTCTTCTTTTTGGATTTTTCTGTGAAATTTATGGATTTATCTATGATTTTGGTCATAACTCTCTAGGATTTGAAATCATTTTCAAGGGTTAAAGATGCTAATGATCCCCCTCAATCCCCCTTAAAAAGGGGGAAGAAGATAATTCTCCCCCCTTTTTAAGCTACGGTGTACACACAAGTCATAAAACCTATTCAAGTCAACAATTAATCGCCCCCTAACCCCCAATTCTGGGGGAACAAGAAAATAAAATTCTTTCAAAGTCCCCCAGAATTGGGGGATTTAGGGGGCTGAGATAAATCGAAACGTAGACAGTTGACTTGTGTGTACACGGTAGCCTTTTTAAGGGGGGCTGGGGGGGGATCTACATCCTGAAACGTAGACAGAGAGACTTGTGTGTACACAGCAGCCTTTTTAAGGGGGGCTGGGGGGATCTTCATTCCCGAACATCGATCGCTGCTTGAATGCTGAGATTGGTTAAGCCTGAAACTAAACGGCTAGAAGGCTCATCTAGCAATATTTTTACTTCCACAACTCGCGCATCAAACTGAGCCGCAGGATCGGTATTTAGGACATCTTTTTTACTAATCTGCAAGCCAACTTCCTTCACTTTGCCGCGCAATGTTTCGGAGAAGGCATTATTTTTGCTGACTACAGTGGCGGATTGACCGATCTTGACTCGGTTGATATCTAGTTCGTAAACCTCAGCAACCGCAACCATGCGTTGAGTTTGTCCCAAACTAATAATTCCGTTGTTTCCAACTAATTCCCCAGCACGGGTATGGATTTTGAGAACCTGTCCATCTTGGGGCGATCGCACTACTGCTAAATCCAAATCTGCTTTCGCTCTTGCCACACCTGCTTCTGCTTGAGCAACCTGCGATCGCGCTAATTCCACATCCACGGGACGAACTTCGGCGATCTGGTCGAGGGTGGCGCGGGACTCGGCGATTTGGGACTGACGTGATCGCACGATGCGTGATAACTGCGCCTTTGCTTCATTTAGTTGTTGGCGTACTGTATCGCTAGTTAATTGTTTGCTATCGCGCAGGGAAGCAGAAACAGCACCTTCCGTTTTAAGATATTGATACCGCCGATCCTCTAGTTCCGCATTGCGAAGTTCGGCTTCTAACCTTGCGATCGCCGCCTCTTGTGCAGCAGTTTCCGTTTGTAACTCTACTTGAATGCGATCGACGACTCTTTGCTGCGCCACAATTTGCCCCGACTTTGCCCCTGCTTCTACTTGCCTTAATTGCGCTTCGGCAACAACAACTCTTTCCTGTGCTTCCCGCAAAGCCGCTGCACGCGGAGCATAGTTATCGAGATAGGCGATAATCTCTCCTTTGCGAAGTTGTTGCCCGTGCTGCACGTTGAGCCGTTCAATTCGCGCACTTTCGCCCGATATGGGTGCAAACACCTTAATTACTTCGCCATCAGGTTCCAATCTTCCCAATGCTGAAACTGTTTCTAATTTAGGAGTGGTTTCGGAAATAACAGGTTGAATAGATTTTTGGGAGAGGTTCACATAGGCGATACCACCAATGCTGAAAGAAGCGATCGCGATCGCCGTTAGTGGTAAATATTGAACTGGAAATCTAATGCTCATGGAGTTTAACCTCTCAGGTGTTTGGTCATATCGCGCATTACTCCTCCCATAATTTGCACCCTCGCCCAACGTGGCAAAAATGCAAGGGAATAGGTCAGCAGTTTTGAGATGAATCCTGGAAGGATGGTGGGCTTTTTGCCTAAAGCATTTAGGGTTGCCTGAGCCACATCAACAGGATTTAACGCCATTCCCAATTTCATCCCCGCACGGGACGCAAAACCGCTATTAGTAGGGCCAGGAGCAGAGGCAATCACATCAATTCCCATCGGTGCAAGTTCCACATATAGGGCTTCGGCTAAGGTTTGGACATAAGCTTTGGTCGCGGCATAGTGAGCCGCAAAGGGTGCTCCTTGAAAGCCGACAATTGAACTCATCAGCACGATGCCGCCATTACCACGCTTAGCGAACCTTTGCCCAAAATGCCAAGTTAGTTCTAATAGCGATCGGCAATTAACATTCAGCATTTCTATTTCAGTTTCTATTGGAGAATCTAGAAATGTACCCGAAGTCCCAAACCCAGCCGCAGCAACAAGCAACCCAATGTCTAGATTTTGCGTTTCTTCCAAAATGATTCTGTTTCCCGCATCCATCGACAAATCAACCGCCAGAATCTTTACCTCGATTGCATAGCGATCGCGCCAATCAACCGCCATTTGCTCCAACACCTGTTTACTCCGCGCAACTAGAACCAGATTTAGCCCTGCTTCCGCAAGTCTCAGCGCTATCTCGCGCCCGATTCCTGAAGAAGCACCCGTCACGATCGCCCAAGATCCGTATCGCTTAGTCAAGTTGCTAGCGCGATATTGCTTACGAGAATTAATACTCTGCATTTTTAACTCCGTTTTTTGTATTCAAGTTTTTGAATACAAAAAACAATGTATACTTAAACCATAAAATTCGTCAAGTAGTTTGCGATCGAAAATGGCGCTCAAACAAACCATCCTTGCTTTCCTATCTCGGCAATCCCTCAGTGGCTATGAAGTCGCCAAAGAATTTGCTGAAGGTTTTGGGAGTTGTTTCTGGAAAGCAAGTCAGCAGCAAATTTATGCGGAACTTGCCAAGCTAGAAAAGCAGGGCAGCGTTACCTATGAGGCGATTCCACAGGCAGGCAGGCTGGATAAAAAAATCTATTCCATTACCGATCGCGGACTGCAAGAACTCACCGATTGGCTAGTTCAACCCACTGAGCCAACTGCAATGCGCGAAGATTTAGGCGTAATGGGATTAGCCGCCCATTTAGTTCCCCATCAAGTGACCATGCGCGAAATCGAAAGGCGGCGACAACTCCATGCAAACATGGCACTGCATGTCAAAAAAATGGACGAGCATTTTGCAAAAAATTTGGAATCTCTAGAGCTAAAGGATCTGTATATGCATCTAATTATCCGTCGTGCAATTCGCTACCAAGAAGATTGGGTCGGCTGGTGTGATGAAGTACTAGAGGCGATCGCACAGGCAGTAAAAGCCCAAAAAACTTCAAAACCCAAGAATTGATTGGCGGCGCTTTGCGCCGCCAATCAATTCTTGGGTTTTATGTCCTAATAAATTTGGCGACAGCTAGATCATGGCGATCGCCCAAATTTTAGAACAAGAAATATCGCTGCGCCATTGGCAACACTGATGCAGGCTCGCAGGTTAACAATTCACCATCAGCTCTTACTTCATAGGTTTCTGAATCAACTTCCATATGCGGCAAAGCATCATTCAGTTTCATATCGAGCTTACTGATATTTCTTGTCCCTTTAACTGCAAGCGCCTGTTTCTTCAATGCCAACTGGCTAGGAATGCCACGCTCGATCGCAATTTGTGACAGGAAAGTGAAAGATGTCTTTGCGATCGCACCACCATAACTACCAAACATTGGACGCATATACACAGGCTGCGGTGTAGGAATACTGGCATTCGCATCACCCATCTGCGCCCATGCGATAAAACCGCCCTTAATTACCATTTCTGGCTTCACACCAAAAAAGGCAGGATGCCAAAGAACTAGATCGGCAATTTTGCCAACTTCAATGGAGCCGACATATTCGGAAATACCATGAGTAATAGCAGGATTAATCGTATATTTGGCGATATATCTTTGAGCTCGAAAATTGTCGGCGCATACTGATCCTCCAGTCCCAGAAAGAACACCTCTTTGGACTTTCATCTTATGCGCAGTTTGCCAAGTTCTGATGATCACTTCACCGACTCGACCCATTGCTTGAGAATCAGAGGAAATCATACTAAACGCACCGAGATCATGGAGAATATCTTCGGCGGCGATCGTCTCGCGCCGAATGCGTGACTCAGCAAAGGCGACATCTTCAGCAATACTAGGATCGAGGTGGTGACAAACCATCAACATGTCTAGATGTTCATCTAAGGTGTTTAAGGTGTAAGGACGAGTTGGATTAGTCGAAGAGGGAAGGACATTCGCTTCACCGCAGATTTTGATGATGTCAGGAGCATGACCGCCGCCAGCACCTTCTGTGTGATAGGTATGAATTACACGATTCTTGAATGCTGCGATCGTATCTTCCACAAATCCTGCTTCATTAAGTGTGTCGGTATGAATCGCAACTTGCACATCATATTCATCAGCAACACTTAAGCAAGTATCAATAGTCGCAGGCGTAGTTCCCCAATCTTCATGGAGTTTCAAACCGATTACCCCAGCTTCCACCTGTTCGATTAAGCCCTCAGGTTTACTGCTATTTCCCTTGCCCGAAAATCCTATATTCATCGGAAAGGCATCAGCAGATTGCAACATCCGATAAATATTCCAAGGGCCTGGAGTACAAGTCGTAGCATTAGAACCAACGGCTGGCCCCGTACCACCACCGATCATGGTCGTGATGCCAGATGCGATCGCTACTTCGATTTGCTGCGGACAGATAAAATGGATATGGCTATCAATGCCTCCTGCGGTGAGAATGCGACCTTCTCCTGCAATGATTTCTGTTCCAGCGCCGATGATAATATTTACATTGTCCTGAATATAAGGATTTCCCGCCTTACCGATCGCCACAATCTTGCCATCTTTAATCCCAACATCAGCTTTAACAACTCCCCACCAATCAAGAATTAGGGCATTAGTAATCGCGACATCTACGGCTCCATTGGCATTGGTAATTGGTGATTGTCCCATGCCATCGCGAATCACCTTGCCACCACCAAATTTGACTTCATCACCATAGGTAGTATAGTCGCGTTCTACTTCGATAAATAATTCTGTATCAGCTAAACGAACCTTGTCACCAACTGTAGGTCCATAGGTTTCCGCATAGGCGCGGCGAGACATTCTATAACTCATAATTTTTAATTCTCCAATTTGCCTTCAACTAAGGCATTAAATCCATAAATCTCGCGAGTACCCACATAAGGCACAAGGTTTACATCTTTCTCATCGCCTGGCTCAAAACGGATAGAAGTACCCGCAGGAATATCAAGGTGTGTGCCCTTAGCGCGATCGCGATCAAATATCAAAGCGCGATTAGTCTCATAAAAGTGATAATGCGAACCTACTTGGATCGGGCGATCGCCTGAATTACCAACTTTGAGAGTAATCACCTCGCGCCCAGCATTTAATTCAATATCACCTTCTAGAGCAATTATTTCACCAACAATCATAATTTTGTCTCCTTTTTTAAATATTTAGAATCTCAGCAGCAGTTAAGTCTAATTCAGGAAAAGTTCGAGAAATAATTTTGTCTTCTCCTGTAAATTTAGAAGTCTGATATTTGCCATTTTCATCAAGTAAATTTACAAATACAGTGGGGATTTTAGGATTACCTAAAAACTCACGACTAGCGATCGCCAAATAATCCACAATCCAATATTCAGGAATACCCAACCGCTGATACTCCTCAAACTTATCAATATAATCATCGTCCCAATTATTTGAAGTTACTTCTACAGCTAATTGAATTGGCTTTTGCAAAGGAGAATAATCAGATGGATTGGATCGCCAAAATTCTCGGTCAATGACACTAAGATCGGGAATTCTACTTTGCTTTGCACCGTTAGATTTTGTCGTTCTTATACTTACATTTTGACGTACTACAAAATCTAAATTTAATTTATCAATTTCTTGATCAAATTTTTTGTAAGCAAAAGCAATAACATCTTCATGCTGTCTGGTATTTACCACCTTAACTATCTCTCCATCAACAAATTCATAACGACCATCTGTAAGACGTAACCCTACAAATTGTTCATAAGTCAACTTTGATTTAATTTGTGATCCTTGTGTTTCAGCGATCGCGATCATCTCAAACCTCCAAAATTATCTATAGATATATTTTAGCGAATCGGTTGATGTACGGTTACAAGCTTAGTTCCATCAGGAAAAGTTGCTTCCACTTGCACATCATGGATCATTTCCGAGATGCCTTCCATCACATCATCACGAGTGAGCAATGTTGCTCCATAGGACATTAATTCGGCGACAGTCCGACCTTCTCTTGCTCCTTCCATGATTTCTGCGGTAATGAAAGCGATCGCTTCGGGATAATTTAACTTCAACCCCTTAGCCTTTCGACGCTCTGCTAGAAGGGCAGCGGTAAAAATTAGCAATTTATCTTTTTCTTGAGGCGTTAGCTGCATGAATAATTACCAAACTCTAGGTATACATTTACTCGTGTTTTGAGTTGTATTGAAGTACAGCTCAAAATATCTACCAAACTCGTGGTATGCATATTGCTCTATTTTTATAGGATACACGCAAAAGTTGCCAAATTTGCTGAAACCATTTACGCGCATCGCTAGAAGAATCACCACAATAGCGACAAACTAAACCTGCTAGCGATCGCGTTACTCCCGACATGCCATCATAGTTTCCCTGCTCCCATATAGAACGAATATTGGCAATTAGTTCTGTATCAATGGTTGCACCAACAAAAATAAAACTAGCAGCGATCGCATAGTTATTTAATCCATTAGGACTTCCTAACATCTCAATATTTCCCGTCAGGTATTGCCGATCAATCCATAATGGACAACCGTCACGCCATACCTCTGTATGCGATCGCCAATTACCATCAATAAATTTCTCGCCCCGCGCAGTACGTCCAAACCTCACGATTTCCCACATAGTGCAAGTTGCATCTTGTCCAAGTTCGATTCTTGTTGTTTGACGATACTGTGATTCAGCAAAGGCGATCGTTTCTTGAGGGAACCATTCTAAACTCGCCCCTTCATCAATATGAATATGTATATTTTGCTGCGATTCTTCGCCATTGCTGCGGTAGATTTTACTGGCAGTCGCAGTTGTAAGTAGCGCTTGGGTGTGAGGTTGGAGATGGATTTTTGCAGATAAGCGATCGCCGCCAACTAAACCACCTGCGGTATGTAATAAGATGCAATGGCAAATTTCTTCACCTTCTGGATAAAGCGATCGCTGAATTTTCCAAGGGGCAACAGTATAACTTCGAGATAGCTGAGTAGTTAAATTCTTCCTTGCAAACTCTAATTCTAATTCTCCTGCCCAAGCTACACTCATAGAATACTCAGATATCAATTGATTAATTACTTTATTATTAGGAATTGAAGCACAAAGTAGATCAATTCCTAGTAATAAATCTCTGCCATGGGGCAAGATCTTAGCTGCTTTTTCTTTTGGTCTTGTTTTCGCTTATGAATAATTCAGGTAAAAGAAATTGCATCTAATTTGGTATAAGGCATGACAGATCACAAAGAAAAAGTAACGCAGTATGTGATTAATGAAGTTGAAATTTAGTTAAATCTTTAATTTATGTACATTGTAGATGTGCATGATTTTATATAATCTTCAACTTTTCATTGTTCTCATATTCTTTTACAGTTGCTAGATAGATTTTATGCCAAAGACGCTGTTTAAAGTTGATCTCACTAAGCCCATGAGTGAGCAAGAACTACCTGGTCATAATCGCTGGCATCCAGATATTCCAGCTATAGCCTCTGTTAATCCAGGCGATACTTTTCGGATCGAATGTAAGGATTGGACAGATGGTCAGATTAAGAATAACGATAGCGCTGACGACATTCGTGATGTAGATTTATCGATTGTTCATGTATTAAGTGGACCGATTTGGGTAAATGGTGCAGAACCTGGTGATATCCTTGTTGTCGATATTGTTGATATTGGCGCTCTTCAAGGTGATGAGTGGGGCTTCACAGGGATTTTTGATCAAAAGAACGGTGGTGGCTTTTTAACAGATCACTATCCTAATCCTGCTAAAGCAATTTGGGATTTACAGGGGATTTACACCACTTCGCGTCATATCCCTGGTGTTAAATTTGCTGGAATTACCCACCCAGGATTAATTGGTTGTGCACCATCCCATGAGCTTCTAGCTAAATGGAACAAGCGAGAGTCTGAGTTAATGGCAACTCAGCCAGATCGCCGCACTTATGGTGCTGGTATTAATATGGATGGAGTGCCTGTACTAGCCGCATTGCCAAATCCAGAAAATGCAGTTTTAGGTACATTAGCTCAATCGGAATACGCGCGCGTTGCAGCTGAAGCCGCAAGGACAATCCCACCTCGTGAGCATGGTGGCAACTGCGATATTAAGAATCTCTCAAGAGGAACTCGCATTTATTTTCCTGTGTATGTTGAAGGTGGTAAGCTCTCGATGGGAGATCTTCACTTCTCTCAAGGAGATGGAGAAATCTCTTTCTGCGGCGCAATTGAGATGTCTGGATTCATTGATCTGCATGTAGACATCATCAAAGGTGGCGTAGATAAGTATGCTATGGTAAATCCAATCTTCAAGCCAGGCCCTGTAGAGCCGCACTACTCAGAGTTCTTGGTGTTTGAAGGCATTTCTGTAGATGAGTTTACAGGGAAGCAATACTTTATGGATGTACACATTGCTTACCGTCAAGCTTGCTTAAATGCGATCGCCTATCTCATGAAGTTTGGTTATACGGGTGAACAAGCTTATCTATTGCTAAGCTGTGCCCCTGTAGAAGGAAGAGTTAGTGGTATTGTGGATATTCCAAATGCCTGCTGTACTCTGGCAATTCCGACTGCAATTTTTGATAAAAACATTCTTCCGGTTTAATCAAATATGCCTCTTTATGAGTTTCAGTGCGAAGACTGTGATGTCTTTGAGATATGGAGACCAATGGCTGAGTCTAGCGACCCAGCTCATTGTCCAGAATGCGATAAACGCGGTAAGCGCATCTTTTCTCCACCAATGACATTGTCTAGAACTGTACGAATGAAAAAAGTGAGTGCGGAGCCAGAACTAGTTAAACGAGAACTGGAACCAAAAACACCAACCATTCAATATCATTCTGGAAGTCGTCCTTGGATGGTCGGACACTAGATTGATTATTAGGAATTGACATCTTGTCTTTACTCTCAAATAAATCTATCTTGATGTTCAGAATTAAATATATCTTGGTGTGAGTTTTAAAATAGTTTAGGAGTGTTTCATCTGATGAAGAAGATCAATAGATCGAATGATGCTTTGAATGCGATAACCCGTCGCAGATTTATCCAGTACGGTTCTTTAGCTGCTGCTAGCAGTATTGTTGCAGCTTGTACCCCTACAACCACCACCACCCCAACTACAACTGGTGGTACAACCACTACAGCAGCCTCTCCTGCCGCAGATGGCAAGAAAGGAATCAAGGTTGGCGTAATGTACTCCACTACGGGTACGATCGCGATCGTTGAAAAGTCGTTACAGGATGCAACTTTCCTTGCGATCGACCAAATCAATGAAGGGACAGGACCTTGGGCTGGCAAGAAGGGTATTGACGGACAAATGATTGAAAAGGTCGTCGTCAACCCTGACTCCAACTGGGATTTATACAATCAAATGTCCAAGCGTTTGATTGATGAAGACAAGGTTGTATGCGTTCTTGGTTGTTATACATCAGCTAGCCGCAAATCAGTTCTTCCAGTTTTTGAAGAAAAAGACAGCCTACTCTACTACCCTGTCTATTACGAAGGAAACGAATGTAGCTCGAACGTCATTTACACTGGAGCTGCTCCCAACCAACAGATCACCGACTCGATCCCTTACTGTATCAAAAACTTTGGTAAGAAAGGATTCTTCATCGGTTCTGACTACATCTATCCTAAAGAAAGCAATCGGATCGCCAAGGCAGAGTTGGTCAATGGTGGCGGTGAAGTTGTCGGTGATGAATACGCTGCGCTCGGTACAACTGAGTTCATCACCATCATCAACAAGATCAAGCAAGCTAAGCCCAATTTCATCCTCAGCAATCTAGTTGGAGACAGTATTCCTGCTTTCTACAAGCAACTTAAGGATGCTGGGATCACTTCTAAGGATATTCCGATCATGGCATTCCCTACCACAGAAGAAGAAATTCAAGCGATGGGGCCTGAGTTTGCCGAAGGTCACTATTCTAGCTTTAACTACTTCCAGTCTGTTGACACTCCAGAGAACAAAGCTTTTGTGGAACAGTTCAAAGCGAAATTTGGCAAGGATCGTGTTACCAACGGGGTTATGGAAGCAGCTTATCTGCAAACCTTCTTCATGGCTCAAGCGATGGAAAAAGTCGCCAAGGAAAAGAAAGCCCTCAACACAGCTAGTCTGCGTGAAGCGACCAGAGGTCAGATATTCAAGGCTCCCCAAGGAACTGTTAAGGTCGATCCAGACAACTACCACACCTATCTATATTCCAGAATTGGAAAATGGAAAGCTGATGGTCAGGCGGAGATCGTATTTGCCACCAAGGCAGCAGTTAAGCCAATTCCTTGGAGCCAAGCTCTATACAAGGGTCGCATTTGTGTTCATAAGACTCCAGATGATCGCAGCAACCCCATCGTTGAGACGAAGAAAGATATTCCAGTTGAGTTCCTGAAGGAAACTTAAATTGATTTCCGTCTAGTCTAATTGCATTTAACAACCTCCTGCTGACTGCTTATAGCAATCCAAAATGAGCTGTGAGAGGCGCACCCGATGGGTGAGCCTCTCACAGCTCATAGAAAGCTATAAATTGTTTTTCTATAGGTCGGAAGTAAAGTTGTTAATTTCACCAGAATTAACCAAACACTGAATGATTCAACTAAGAAAGCCATGAACGTTTTGCCAATTAATGCATTATCTTCGTTAATACACTTAGCACAGGCAACTCCGGCAGCAAAGTCATTCGACCCGATCGCAATTACCAATCAGCTCCTAAATGGTGTTGGTATTATCGGTATTCTTTTGTTGACAGGTTTAGGACTTTCAATAACGTTCGGAGTTATGCGAATAATCAACCTAGCGCATGGTGAATTCATCATGCTCGGCGCATATACATCGTTTGTGTTGCAAAGTAATTTCAAAATGGATTTGTTATTAACAATCCCATTTTCGTTTTTATTTACTGCCTTTGTAGGTGCAATTGTCGAACTAACTATCGTTCGACGACTATATGGGCGAGCTGTTGAGACGCTCTTGGCAACTTGGGGACTAAGTATTGTGATTCAGGGCGTTGTTAAGCTTATTTTCACGGCTCAATTAAAATATGTGAAAGCTCCGCCCTACATCAGAGGAAACTGGACTCCGTTTCAAATTGGAGGACAAGCGATCGAGATATCTTACTACCGCTTGTTTATTATCTTCATGGCACTATTACTTCTAGGAATAACAGCTTTTCTACTCTACGGAACAAAGCTCGGAAGAGAAGTGCGTGCAGTCACCCAAAACCGCAACATGGCAAAGTGCTTGGGTGTTAATACTAGCCTTGTAGATATGCTTACTTTTGCCTATGGATGCGGTTTAGCAGGAGTTGCAGGTACAGTTATTTCATCACTAAAAAGTGTCGCGCCGCCGATGGGACAAGATTACCTAGTAGATGCTTGGATGACGGTTGTTACAGGTGGAGTTGATAAGCTAGTTGGCGTTTTGGCAGGTGCAGTTTTGATTGGCGAATCAAATGCTGCGATCGCTTACCTGATAAACGATCCAACCGCGCGTGTAATTGTATTAGCAGCCGTAATCGTTTTGATTCGCTACCGTCCAGAAGGTTTGTTTACAGTTCAGAAGCGAAGTTAAACTGTTTACATCTATTTTTTTGTCAATAAGAGCGGATTTAGTGGAGGTTTTATTATGGCAGAAGTAGTAGGTCGCATCAGACAGGCTAACTATGTTCCGAAGAGATGGCTGGCTACAAGTTTAGTCCTGTTAGTGATATTTGCAATTTTTCCTTTTGTGGCTGGAGAATTCCAGACCAACTTAATGGCAAAGTTGCTCTTGTTTGGTACTTTGGGTGTTTCTCTAGATCTAGTCTGGGGATTCACGGGTATTCTGAGCTTTGCCCATGGCGTATTTTTTACTTTAGGTGGGTATGCGATGGCATATTACCTAAAGCTAAACTTATCCGCCACCGCCAATAATTATGGCGGAACACTTCCAGACTTCATGGTTTGGAACGGTTTGAAGGAATTACCTTGGTTTATTGCGCCATTGCAGCATTTCCCAATTGCTGTCATTGCGATGGTGGTAATACCCGCAGGATTCGCATATTTAATCGGCTCCTTTATTTTTCGTTCCAAGGTGAGCGGTGTTTACATTACAGTTATCACCCTAGCTATTGCTTCTGCTTTAACTACTTTCTTTGTTAGTCAACAAGCTTATACAGGTGGAACAAATGGCATCACTGATGTTTCAAAACTAGTCTTATTTGGTGCAACTGTTCCACCGATAGGAATATATTTTATAATCCTTGGGTTTGCAGCTTCTGTGATGGCTGGCAGTTGGTGGTTAACTCAATCTAACTTTGGATTGATTCTCCGCTCTATTAAAGAAAATGAGCAACGTATCTCCTACCTTGGCTATGATGTTGCTAATTTTAAAATCTTTATTTGGACACTTTCTGCTGGAATTGCTGGAATTGCTGGTGGTTTGTTTGTTCCTCTAAACAAATTTATTTCACCAGTTTATCTTGGTGTTGCTTTTGGTACTCAGATTGTAATTTGGGTTGCAGTGGGTGGTAGAGGAACACTTTTTGGTCCAATCATTGCTGCTATCTTACTTGGACAGATCCAAAATTCAGTGGATCGGATCACTCAAGATTGGCAGTTAATTGTCGGAGTGATTTTGGTTATAGTTGTCTTATTTCTACCTGATGGACTGATGAGCCTATTACCGAAGAAATTTCTTTCTAAAAAGTCTAATCAATTGGAAAGAACTGAATAATTGGTCTAATTCCTCGGATTTAACCTTTGCCTATTAAAACTCCTAGGAATCTAGACTTCAATAAAATCACATATTTCTTAATATCAAAAAAGGTGTAACTCATGGAAACAATATCAGAAGTTGAGACTAGCAACTTTGCTAGTGATAGAGAATCTGTTTTATCTGTTAAAGATCTCAAGGTAGTCTTTTCTGGATTTAAGGCATTAAAAGGTGTTGATCTAGAAGTTGGCGAAAATGAGATCGTTACTATTATCGGGCCGAATGGAGCTGGCAAAAGTACTTTACTTGATGCGATCGTTGGCAAATCTCCAGTAGCTTCAGGAAATGTTATCTATCATGGCAAGGATATAACTAATCAAAGTCCTCACAAAGTTGCGCGGATGGGCATTGGACGTAAGTTCCAAAACCCTAATGTTTATAATGATTTGTCTGTATTCGACAACATTTTGCTTGCCCTAAAAGGATCTCATGGTGTTTTTGCTTCGATTAAGTCTAAACTCACAACTGCGAAAAGAGACAAGATAATTTCTGTACTTGATCGCGTTGGTCTTTTAGAAAAAGGCTATTCTAAGGTCTCATCTCTGTCTCATGGACAGAAACAGTGGGTAGAGATTGGGATGGTAATTGCTCAAGATCCGACCTTAGTCTTATTAGATGAACCAACTGCCGGTATGACACCTGACGAGACCCATTTGACAGGAGAAATTATCAAGACGATTTCTCAGAATCATTCTGTTGTCGTAATTGAGCATGATATGGAATTTGTCAAACAAATTGCTCAACGAATTGTGGTACTCCACCAAGGTGAAAAATTGACTGAAGGCTCGGTCAATGAAGTTCAATCAAATCCTAAAGTAATTGAGGTGTATCTTGGACGCGAACAAATCGATGCTGCTTGAACTAACTGATGTTACTGTTTCCTATGGGCAAACACCTGTTTTGTTCGGAGTGAATATGGCGATTAATCAAGGTGATATTGCTTGTTTGTTAGGGCGTAATGGTGTTGGAAAAACGACATTACTTCGTAGCGTTATTGGTTTGAACAAGGTTCTTTCTGGCAATATCGTTTTTGATGCTGATGAAATTACTAAGGTGCCAACTTACAAACGTGCAAGGTATGGGATTTCTTACATCCCCCAAGGTCGAGAAATCATTCCTTATTTATCGGTTTTGGATAATCTCAAACTAGGTATGTCGGCTGGACAGAAGCAGTATCGTAAAATCCCTGATGAGATTTTTGAGTTTTTCCCGATGCTGAAACAGCATCTCAGCCGTCAAGGTGGATTATTGAGTGGAGGACAGCAACAGCAATTAGCGATCGCACGCGGATTGATGAGCAATCCCAAAATGATGCTCCTAGATGAACCTACAGAAGGAATTCAACCTTCAATTGTGCAGGAAATTGAGGACACTCTCAAACGTATTAATCGTGAGAAGGGAATTACCTTAATTGTTGTTGAGCAAAAGGTGGATTTTGCCCGTCAGTTAGCTCAAAAGTTCTTCATCATGGAGAAAGGTGCAGTTGTAGCAAATGGTGCAACATCTGATTTAAGCGATGATTTAGTGCATAAGTACCTTGCAATTTAAGGTTATAGCGTTTTCGCTGAGTGAGAAGCCAATAATCGGTTAAAAGTGTCAGTAAGCAACACTTATAATCAGTTATCGGCTTTTTTATTAGCAATTTGATACAGGTCGATTATTAATCGGAAAAGCGATGACTCGAATTTTAGTTGGTGTAGTTGACTCTCTCTGGCGTTATCCAGTCAAGTCGATGCTAGGAGAGAAACTTGATCATGTGGATGTTGTATCCAAAGGACTTTTAGGCGATCGCGCTTATGCCTTGTGGGATCGCGAAACTGAGAGAATTGCCAGTGCCAAGAATCCCAAAAAATGGGCGAAATTGCTAGGATTTCAAGCTGGGTTTGTATCATCTCCTAAACCACAAACGTCAATACCTCCCGTTAAATTTGCCTTACCCGACGGAAGTACAGCTACTAGTGACAATATTGATATAAATGCTACGCTTTCTCAAGCAGTGGGAAGAGATGTCCAGTTAATTTCTTCAGTTCCTGAAGCGCCGAGTTTAGATCAGTACTGGCCAGATATTGAAGGAGCACTCAATCGAGAAATCATTACTCAATTGTTCATGCCATCAGGGACTTTTTTCGATTCCTGCCCTATTCACGCTATTACAACCGCAACATTAACTCAACTAAAGAACATCTATCCTGAAGGAGCTTTTGAGCCTTGTCGGTTTCGCCCAAATATCTTGATTGAGCCCAAAGATTCAGAAGCCGCATTTATTGAAGATGCTTGGGTAGGCAGCAAGATGTTCATCGGCGATCAAGTCTGTCTAAGTATTGATACTTCATGCCCTCGATGTGTGGTAACAACTATTGCTCAGTTAGATCTTCCTACTGATTTAAATATTTTGCGGACTACAACTAAACACAATAAGACAATCGCAGGTATTCGCACTTCAGTACTACAGGAAGGAGTAATTCGTTGTGGCGATCAAATTTGGTTAGAGTAAACCAAAAGACGGGATGTGAAGCTAAGCTTCACATCCCGTCTTTTGGTTTGTCCAATAAATCTCAATACTTACATTCGTCCAATAATAAATTCTGTGATTGTTACTAAGCCGATCTGAGTTTTGAGATTACTAAATACAAAAGGTTTATCTCCACGCATTTTCCGAGCATCACGATCCATTACATCTAGATCTGCGCCAACATAGGGGGCAAGATCGATTTTATTAATTACCAATAAATCAGATTTAGTAATTCCTGGCCCCCCTTTGCGAGGAATTTTGTCACCTGCGGCAACATCAATTACGTATAGCGTTAAATCAACCAATTCTGGGCTAAAGGTAGAAGCAAGATTATCTCCGCCACTCTCTACAAATAATAAATCTAAATCGGTGAAGCGAAGTTCTAGCTGCTCGATCGCAGCCAAATTCATTGAGGCATCTTCCCGAATCGCAGTATGGGGACATCCACCTGTCTCCACCCCCACAATGCGATCGCGTGAAAGAGCTTCACTGCGTACTAAAAACTGAGCATCCTCTTGGGTATAAATATCATTGGTGACAACCGCAATTTGGAAATGCGATCGCATAGATTTGCAGAGAGAATCAACGAGGGCAGTTTTTCCAGAACCAACGGGGCCAGCAACTCCGACGCGAAATGGTGACATTGGGATTTATCCTGCTTGTATATGAGGTAAAGTAGAGATGACGCAAAGCGTCGTCTCTACTTTACTGTAATTTTAGCTAATGCACATTGTTACAAAACGTTTATCGTCATCAGGCTTATCGGCAGAAGCAAAAAAATTAGTCGATCAGAACTCTCTCTTAACTCTTGCGCTTATTGCTGAAGATAGAACTCGCAGTCGCCATCGATTTACAACTGTTGAAGGAGAAGAGATTAATTTACAGCTTCAGAGAGGAACCGTTCTAAGAGAAGGTGATATTCTTGCTGATGATCAAGATCAAGCGATCGCAATTGTTGTCGCTAAGCCTGAGCCAGTAGTTACCGTCACCGCTAAGAATCCGCTAGAATTTTTGAGAGCCGCCTATCATTTAGGTAATCGCCATATTTCTTTAGAAATTACTGAGACCTATCTGCGATTAACTCCCGATTCAGTTTTAGAAGATATGGTTTTGCAAATGGGACTTACCGTAACTCACGAAACTCAACCTTTTCAACCTGAGTCTGGGGCTTACCATCATCACCATGATCATTAATCCCGATTCTTGGCAATTATTGCGATTACTACAACTCACCAGCCCCGCTCTACCAGTTGGTGCTTACAGCTATTCCGAAGGCATTGAATATCTTTGTAGTAATGCCATTATTCAAACTGAGTCAGATCTCTGCGATTGGTTAAAAAGAGAGATGCGCTTTGGATTTATTACTAACGAAGCAGCGATCGCACTTCGAGCTCATCAAGCAATGATATCTAACGATATAACTGCGTTAAACTATTGGAATAACTGGCTATCAGCAACTAGAGAGACTGAAGAAGTCCGTCTCGCCAGTTGGCAAATGGGACAATCCTTAATGAAGCTATGGTGGCAACTTCCAGATAGTCAAAACGATCAATTAGCTATCCGTAGATCAATCAGCGATCTTTTACCAACCGCAAAAGATAACGCTCAAGGTAAAGGTTGTAATTATGCGATCGCCTTTGGAATTGTAGCGGCAAGCCTAGGAATTGACGTTAGTAATACAATCGTTGGATATATTCATGGTTGGTTATCCAATTTAGTTAGTGCGGCGGTAAGGTCAGTTCCATTTGGGCAAACGACTGGTCAGCAAGTTATTTTTAAGCTCAGTTCTGATATCCTTAATAGTTCTCAATTAGCATTAAAACGTTTAGATAATGAATTGGAATGGTGTGGATGGGGGACTAGTTTAGCTTGTGCTAACCACGAAACTCAATATTCGCGGTTATTTCGGAGCTGAAATATAACTAACTCCTTTTTTATCTGCTGGGTTTCATCATCCATAAACCCCGATCATCAAAATCATCAAGACAAGCAAAACAGCGATCGCCCCTCAACAAACCACAAACGAGATCGCCTATTTTCCTCAAATTAAACAGCGATCACCACTCACCACCCACAAACCCGATCACCTAAACCTCAACATCAAACAAACAGCGATTGTACGCATTGATTATGCTAGGCTCAAATAAAGCGATAGACGCTAAAATACATGAAAATTCCGAATAGTGATCACGCAGTCATTGAGCCGTCGAAACTAACTGAATATCTACTCAATAGTGAGCATAAGCGCGGTGGCACAAAGGCTAAATTATTAATTCTGTTTGGATATTCACTAGAAAATTGGCAACAGTTAGAAGCCGACATTCGTGGATTTCATTTTGGGGTAGATGCTATTGTAGTTAAAGAAACTGCATATGGTGTGAGATATGAAATTAGTGCAAATTTACTGACTCCGATAAATAAACAGTTATTTGTTAAGACGGTATGGCAAATAGATAAAGGTACAGATTTTGCTCGCTTAATTACTTTAGTTCCCGATTAGCAATATTTGGAGGCTGCAATGAATTTTCCACTTTATTCTGATGTAATTCTATTAACTAATCTACCTGATGAGGGTGTTTATGCTGGGGATATTGGAACGGTGGTAGAACGGCATGATGTCATTGGATTGGAAACTGGTTATAGTGTTGAGTTTTTCGATATGCTGGGTAATACAGTTTCAGTTGTCACTTTGCCGATGAGTTATTTCCGTTTGCCGACTCGTGCGGATAGACCATCAGTTAGGCTTATGGCTAGTGTTGCATAAATCGCCTTTTCCCCACATCAAACAGCGATCGCCCTCGTTGAACTCCTTAAAAAATTACTTAATCAAATATCCCACAATTTTTTCTTGCTTGCGAATGATATTTATTCAAACATTCACGAAGAAGTTCAATATCCCCAGATTTTCTTCCTTTTTGGATACATTCTACTAAAGCATTTAGACATTGAACTAAAAGATGTACAGTTGTCGAAGGATTATCTTTTTCGGGTCTATTGGGATCGTATTGGACGAGCAAAGTATTGGCATTTTTAATAGCGCTATGCTGGTTTTCTTTAAGCTCCTCATAAATTGTTGTACTATTTTTCTCATATCTATGTTTAAGTAACTTGGTTAGCTTTGATTTATAATCTTGTCGCGATATCCCAGTGTTATAAAAATGAAAGTGTAGTAAGTACCATAATTCAAATGCTTCATTTGAGTATGCTACATGTATGTCGTTGTTGTAAGCAGAAGTTATGGAGGCATTAAACTGTCCTGATGGAAATGAGTCTCGATCAAAAACACACCACACATAATTATAATTACTCTGCTCTTTTCTTTCTTTGGCTCTCTCTACTAGGCTCAATGTATTATCGCCTAATCCAATCACATCCAATTGTTCCACAGATAAATCTGGAATGCGAAAAGCTTTAAAGTAGTTAGGCTCAGTCTTTTTACCTTCACAAATAATCAGAAATGAAGGCAAAATACCCCGTGTATCAACTGTTCTCTCTGAGTAACTCTGAACTCTTGCCTCAGTACGCGATCGTTTAGCCATTTGAATTACCTAATAAACTTTGCAAGTTACCGATAAATGGAATAGCACCATATTTACCATGAATGTAATTATCTTCAAATGAAGCATCATTTCTTACTTTCTTGAAAGTTTCTTTTTTTGAGTCTTCTTCAATAGGTATTTTATATTCAGCTAGGGAATAAAGATGAGTAGATCCTTTTTCGTCCTTCTCAGCGAACCAGATTTGATCTCTTCTAAACATTTTATGGCTTAAAAGGTTAGTATCATGTGTAATAAAAACTATTTGAGCATTGTTTGGATTAGTCTCACTGGAGTTAAAAAGGTCAATGATCGCACAAGTAATTAGAGGATGAATACTAGAATCAAATTCATCAAAAAATAAAATCCTACCTTTTTTTAAGGTGTCTATTAATAGTCCTGCTAATGCAAATAATCTTTTAGTTCCTTCTGATTCATGGGTATCAAGATCAAAAAGTTCATAATTCTTGTCGCCGCTTTGATCGTATTTCCAATGAAATGTTGTTATTGAAGTTCTTCTCAAATAGCCTAATTGTATCTCTGTAAGTCTCTCTTGCATACCTTTTGAAAACTGAGATAAATCGGGTTCTAGTGTTTCTATCTCAATATCATTGATACCTAAATCTAACTTTTTTATCAATTCAACAATTTCATCTTTGTATAAGCCATCTTCAAAACACTTGACAGTATATTTCCGATTTTGGAAATCATCATCTGGGTCTACTATCGATAAAGATTGAAACCAACGCAATATTTCTTTAGCGATTTTACCATTCCACTGGGAAACAACAGATAAGAAGAGAGCATTGTCTCTAGTTCTTATCTCAAGTCCTGTCCCTTCTCTAAATGGAGCTTTTACATCAATTTGCTTATTCTCCCGCACAAAAAGCTTTCGTTCCTTCGTAGTTGGAGTGTCAAACAACCACTCAGATACAACTTCTTGAGAAGTAACTTCAAATCCATATCTGTACTTTCTTTTATTGAGAATAAAAATTACCTCAAAAACGGATGGTTGTTTTTCTGTTTCTGTACTTAATCTAAACGGCTCAGAACGTATAGATTCACCTTCTTGGGACTCTTTAGATGAACTAAGTATAAACCAACGCATAAAACTTAGAGCAGCATGGAGGTTACTTTTACCACTGGCATTTGCTCCATAAATAACCGCGCTCTTTAGTAGACTTAGTTTTGAATCGACTGCAATTATATTTTCTTGATCTAACTTCTTATCTTTTGAAACGATTTTTGCTGCGACCATACTAAAGTTCGCTTCATTTCTAAAAGACCTATAGTTTTCAACATTAAATTCAATTAGCATATGATCTTGTTTCAGAAATGTATTTTTATATTGAAAAAGCTTTAATTGAGAGGTTTCCGTAAATATATCTATTATAATGATATATACGCCTTTTTAAGATCGATTTTGTCGTCATCAATGAAATCCAAAACGTCAAACAACGCGATCCCAATCCCAACAAAGAAAGCAAACGCCGCAGAACCCTTAACGCCCTACTCTCCGAAGCATCCCGCCAAAATCCTGAACTCTGCGTCTTAGGTCTGAGCGCCACACCCGTCATCAACAACCTCTACGAAGCCAAAGCACTGCTAGAAATGACCAGAGGCGAAAAATTTGACGAATTGAAAACTATCAGCAATATCCCAAACGCCCTTGCCATGCACGAAAAACTGATGCTCTATGGCATCCGCTATCGTCCCAATTACAAGATTGCGATCGCCGAAAGCTTTCCCGCAATCTTAGGCGAACACCTACGCCCCCAACTCATCGCCGCCATCAAAACCAGCCCCCTCGCTGTCGAGCAAGTCCTCCTCTCAGCCAAAATCGACATGATTCATCGCCCATCTCAAAATAGGATTCACAGTTGTCAAAGAGCAAACAGACTATAAATTCCTTTACATCAATGCCACTAAGCCATTAATCTCTCTAATCTAAAAAGAATTGGTGATCGGGAGCATGTCACTTTTTTGGGATAGTCTAGAAAGCCAATAAACCATTGAGATAAGCACAACGATGGGCAAGCACCTGAGGGACATT
>NZ_PDDM01000045.1 GCF_002914585.1 Pseudanabaena sp. BC1403 | reverse complement strand
TCTGATATTGCTGTTTCATTTGTTACGGTTTCATCTCCTGATTAATATCTAATTTACCTTCCCCTACCCTTTTTATGCAACAACGCCAATTTGAAGCCAAAATTCTATATCTTGAGATTCCTGCTTAAATATCCCAACAGAACCTAATTCATAGCAATCATAGAGAACCGCTTCAGAAATATTAAAAAAATCACTAATTATTGATGATTGCATATTGAAATTTTTTATGGTTCAAAGATGAGTAATGTTTAATCGAATAGTCAAAATAATGCTTTACATCAATATTTAGAAATTCCGATTACTACTTTAACTGAATTGATCGATAAAAGTTAGGAATTTTTTGTCAGTTAGGTCATTTCCCACCTTTGTATTTAATCGGTAAATATCTGGAGATTTGATTGGTTATGTAATCGAGTGCAGATACTGTCAAGTCGTAACCTAAACATAAAACATTGACGGGCAAAGCCCGATCCGAACTGTGCTTTTGCAGTGCGATCGCCATGGTTCTAAAGACTGAGTTTCACCACTGCGATCGCACCGCAACAAAGGCACAAAGAAGCATAGCGAAAAACAAAGATCTTCCTGTCTACGCCCAAAATCTTTGATTTTCGCCATGCCCAGAAACAACGGACTAAACTTTGTTTTTATCGCTTCCGAATGGGAATTTGGACTTCACGACGCTTTAATGGTGCAGGTGTAAAAGGTGAATCGTAGAGAAATTCCCTTGGCTCTCCTGCTATTTCATACTCAGGATGGTTATCTAACCATTCTTTTAACTTTGCAACATCCTCTTGATATCTGTCATAGCCATATGCACCCTGCACACCCAAACTGACAACTAACATCGGTGCATGATCTTCTACTTAAATATCTTGAGATATTTGTGAGGGACTGATGGAATTATTGTTGTACAAAAAAGAAACCTTTGCTTTTCCGCTTTGCATCGGTTGATTGATTGTCGAGATAGGATACCTTGCCTCCACAGGAGCCGTCATCGAAATATTGTTGCTGCTGATGTGCTGAAACAATGGGTTAAAGGAGTTGCTAGTAGCTTGACTGAGATTTCCTTCGTAAGTGTATGTGCCAGAACGATAGGCAGGATATTGCTTAACTTCAATTTTTCCGTGAGATGTTGGCGATGGGAATCCGACGGGTAGGGGTGCAGACATAGCTTTAGTTACTGCAAAAATAGTGATCGGGATTGCGATCGCGCCAAGAATGATGAGTAAGGTGGAAAGTTTCATACCTCGATTATAGTGACTCTAACAAAGTGAAATATTGTCTGAGATAGCGATCGCTTTAATTATCATGTTGCCAGTGCTCGTAGGAAATACGCGGGAGGTCGAATAGTCAACCTTTTGGTTCTCTGGTTGTAGCAAGTGCGATCGCTATTTTGTAACGTGCATTGGCAAGGTGTAAAACTGTTTCATGCTAGCTCATACAATTTTGGCTTGTGAGTCAATATTTTGTTGCCGTGCTTGAGATCGATGCAGCCAAGCCTGATCAAATTGTTGGATATCAAATTCGCTCAAATCGGCAAGTTCAATTTCCTGTCCCCTGACCTGCAAGATGATCTGGCGATCGCCTCTTAATCTCTCAACTGTCAGAATATCTCCGCTTCGTTGAATACCGTAAGAATTTTTGCCCACTTCTCCAAATCTATCAGCCCCTAGCTCATTGAGGATCTGATGGCAGATTGCTGCAACCATCTGAGCGTGATTGTTTCTGTCCTGTTCTGGGTTAACAGGGATTTCTGATTTAGTAATATTTTCAGATTGGTTTAGTTTGGATACTTTAAGCGATCGCTGTTTTTCTAACTCAATCACAAGCTCTTTTAACAAGCTATCTGAAAAACTCTGTTCAGATTGATGCAACGAATCTACAGGCTGGTTCACCACCTTTCGATCAGCACTTTGCATCTCTAAAATAATCGAGCGATCGCGTGCTGGATCGTAACTGATCTGCAAATATTTCTGAAGTCCTCCCCAACTAAACTCTTTGCCTAGCTCATTACCTTGAATACTGTTACTTCCCAAACTGTAGGAAATACCTTTAATCTTCTTGGTGCGCGTGTATTTGACATGAGCATCTATTCCTGAATGTTTCAACTGCTCAATCAACTGGGGCATGGTCATTCCTGCTTTTACTTGCTCTCTGATGACTTGCGATATGTGAGATGCCATATCAGGACTATTAGAATGTATCCCCTGCTCGGAGATGCTTTCTATCCGCTTCAAGATACGCGGTAAGGAATAAGCTTTACCCACACTGGAGCCTGCCATGCTTACTCCATCCAATTTGTAAGCAATCCCTTTCGGGTTTCCCTTGCGATCTCGGTCAACCCTAACTTCAATCCCTTCAAGATTTAATTGCTCAATAAAATCTGGTAGTGAAGTGGTATTTACCAAAGTTGCATCGATCTTATCCGCAAGTTGACGCTTTACAGTAACTTTGCCCGTTTCTAATTCCTTATCAATCTGACTTTTGGTTTGTTCTTGGCGATCACTCTCCCAACTTGATGGTATAGCCGCTAGTCCAAAGTCCTGCTCCAATTTGCGGATTATATCTTGGCTGCGCGTCCAATCCCAACTGTCAGAAACTACTGAGCCGTCCATCCGCACCCGACTGGTCACGAGATGTATGTGTTCGTGATTTTCTTTATCAGTATGCTTTACAGCCACATATTGATTATTGGTAAATCCCATTTCTTTGAGATATTGGGCGATCGCTGTCTGCCAAGCATCATTGTTAAGATGCTCTTCAGGACTAAGGCTGAGAATTACATGGCAAACTTTGTAATTTAATTTAGGGCGCAATTGCCAAGACAACGAAAATTCATTTGCCAAACTATATGGATCTTTGCCATCCATATTCATACCTACAACTGCTGCACCAGTTTTTCCCATGACATAGGATAAGCAGCCTTGAAAGCTCTTTCCCTTAATAATTTTACCGATCATCCTCTTCTCCTAATTTGGGCGTTATACCTGTACTCTCCGTGATCAGAGTCCTCAGTTCGGATATTGAACCAATTGATTGCTCAATATGATGCGATATCTCATTGAGTTCTTCCAGTTGTAGTTGCATTGGGCTACCCATCATTAGACTCAAGTTGGCATCATGGGCTAGTTGGTTGATATTTGTACCGATTTTATTTAATTCATACTTGACTTCCCCCAACAGGTGATAAAGATCCCAATCTACCTTTGCAACTTGTACCTTAGATGGCGGCAGATCGTATTTAAACGTTGCACATCTCACAATTTCACTGGCTTTAACATTCAACTGACTTGCTTTTTTATCTAGGATTACTTTCTCCTCTTCAGTCATTCGCACAGTAAATCTAACAGATAAAGTCATTGCTGTTATTCCTAAAGTTTATCCTGCTTAATTGTTGTCAAAAATATTTGCAAATCATAAAGAGTCTGATAAGCCGTAGCTATCAGTTATTTTTGCAGTTCCTATTCTTCTCCACACACTTAGATTTTAAAGTGTTAATTCTATATTTAGTTTGTCTTTTCTAAATTTCTTTGCATTTTGTCATTTGGCTGAGGGGGATTCCAAAGGGGTTACTCCCCTTTGGCAAGCGTAATGTTGCCGTCGAACAAAAATCAAGCGATAGCGCGATTTCTTGTCCGACGAGCAACATAGCTTGCGAGCTGTTTTAGACATACCTCAAAGCACGGAAAATCGTTGTGAATTAGGATCGATCTGCCCAAACTTAGGACGATTTTAGGACAATAGAAGGTACAAATCTGCGACGATTTCAGGACAATTTTGAGACATAAATCGCCCCTATTTCTCACTCAATTGGCATATAATTACCACTCAAATATAATACTTAAGACATACAAATTAATGTCCGAGTATAAAAAATATCCAAGATAAGGATTGACTTAATACTTTCTTGGTAAACGAAATTGTTGGATTTCAGATATTGATAGGAATTGTGCCGATGTTAACAAATTGTAAAAAAACTCATCAAGAAAAGCCAACTAATATTCTTTAGCAATGGTTATGATTGAAAAAAGTAATAAACTGGGAGGTGATAAAAATAATATAAAAACTAATCTGAGACAGAGATTTCTAGATTTGGGAATTTTTGGGTAACAGTTTAGAAATGTCCATCCATCAAACAACATCTAAAAAAATGACTGAAGATCCCTCACGTTCATCTTTAGTGGACTTGGATACAGATAAGTTAATAGCTTTATCAGAGCGCTGGATCAATGAACCCCAGAAGAAAAACAAACTCAAAAGCAAACTGGATATCATCCGAACTTTAGAAAGTGGGATTAGATCTTTAATCGCTTCGGGATACACCTGTGAAGAAGTCAGCAACAAACTGACTAGTGAGCTACACATTTCTATCTCTGGTGCGACAGTACGAAGGTATTTGCAGAAGATTGATGTGGAAAATAAAAAGGCTGCGGCAAAAGCTAAACGAGATGCGATTAAAGCAGAAAAAGCCTTGGGCGTTCCTGCTCTGTCAGTTTTGCCGTCAGAACCCGCAAAGTTTTCGGATTACCATCCTAGTTCACAATCTATCAGTAAGAATGTTGTTGTCATCAACACCGATGATAAACCTACAACTACCAGAACGAATTCGGATCTAAAACAGACTAATCAAGTTGAGCCTAGCAAGCCCAAAAGTATCGTCCCTAAGTCTTTCCCTGTAAATGATGTGGACGAAAATGACGACGATGATGACTACTTAGCACAACAGAAAATCTTGAAACACTACAATCGTTACTAGGAGGTAACCTTATGGCAATTATTAACCTGATCGATGGTGAAAAAGGTGGCGTGGGTAAAAGCTGGGTTGCGCGAACCATGCTCCAATACCTAAAGGATCGTGCCATCCCATTAGCTGGCATTGAAGCGGATCGCAGCAATCCAACCGTCCTCAATATTTACAAAGACAGCAAGGCGGCTTTTTTCTCCGAAAACGAGAAAATGGCTGATGTCCCTGATTCTATTTTTGACTATGCGCTCAAGAAAACTGTCGTCGTCAATTTACCCGCTCAAGCCCATCGCGCTGTATCCCAATGGATTAACACCAAAGGTTTACTAGACTTGGGCAAAGAGCATGGCGTGTCTTTCATCAAGTGGTTCGTCAGTGATGGTGAAAGTGACTCAATCGAGCTATTCATCGAGTCTCTGGAACATTACCAAGGCTACATCACCCATGTGTTTATCAAAAACTGGGGTCGTTGCGATGAATGGGGCTATTTCCATGAGCATGAAGCAATCCAGAAGGCGATCGCAGAATATGGTGTAGCCGTGATTGATTTTCCGAAATTGGGAGATGGCAGACGCATTGAAATCAATGCTAAACGCCTAACTTTTGATGAGGCTTCTAACTATGCTGAATTTGGCATCATTGGCAGGAATCAAATCAAAACCTTCCTCAGAGATGCCTACAAAGCCTTTGAGTCCACCAATCTCTTGCCTCAAAACGTCCAGAAAAAAGAATCCAAATCCTAGTATGAATAGCGATCCTCAACCTAAAACCTATCTGGATATTGCCATCCATGACTACGATCCCACTGTCAAAGCCAAGATTTACGAGATTGTGGCTAAGTCTGGCATCCCTCAAAACGATCCTTACATTGCGATTTTTCTGTCCAATGCCCAAGTCGCAGCCACGGTGGCCACTGCGCCCAACCTACTCCAAAGTGCCTTAGCCAAGGGCTTCGATGTTGGTATCCAAAAGTTCCGTGACTTTCTGGCGACTCTGCGCGAGACTGCGGTTAAAGAACAGGAGGTGGCGATTAGTCAGGCGATCGCGAATATCATCAAAAACAAACAGCATCAGGAATCCCAAGGATATTGGCGGGCAATTAGCTTGCCCTTCATTGGTTTCTGTGCGGGGATGTTGATGATTGGTTTAGCGGCAGGTCTGGTTTCGGGCTTGGCGATCGCTAAGGTTGTATCTCCTCAAGCTAACCTCAATCCCCAGACAGCAAAGGATTTGGACTGGTTAGCGAGCGATGATGGCAAACTGGCAAGGAATCTCTTGGACTGGAATCGCGACATTTTAAAGACCTGTCTGCAAGACCAGCAAAACCTTAAGGATGCTTTGATTATCCTCAATGGTAAGTACGTTACGAAAGGGTTGTGCGCTCTTTGGGTTTTGCCTGAAAGCCAGAGAGTATATGAAGATCGGCGTTGATTTTATTACACCGATTATTAATCGAAAAAACACTATATCCAATTCATTGGATATAGTGTTTTTTTTATCAACTAAAGAGTCTCTCTAAAAATAGCTGTATTCTCAATAATGTAAGGTTGAAACCTTGATTTATCGTTACTACTGTCAATAGTATAGAGACACCCTAAATGTTAGTCCCTCTCTGGGTATGGTGCTGAAACCCAGAGAGTATATGAAGATCAGCGTTGATTTTGGTTGCAAATATCATCAATCGAAAAAAACACTATGTTCAATAATCTGATTAATATGTTTTTGTAAACAAGTAACATTTACGGCAAAAGCTATTCATAATGCAGATTACTTAACTTTTGTATTTGAAATCAGCAGATCTAATGCTTGTCCTGTTGCTTGCATATTTTCGGCTGGGATGACGGCTTCCTGCTTAATTTTTTTTGGTTTTGGCTGCCTTGGCTTCATCTGATTGCGATCGCTGTTCTCAATCCTGCCGCGCTTCCTGATTTCATACCCATGTCTTAGTAACATGGCTCGGATCGTGGAATCGCTTAGCCCAAAGACTTCTCCCACTTCGTCTAGACTCATTGGTTTGCTATATAGCTCCCAGTATTTCTGGGCGATCACTTGTTCTTCTTTGAAAGCGGCAGCTTTTTCTCTTCGTGCTACTTCGGAAATGTCGATTCCTGCTTGGACAATTACCCGTTCTATGGTTTTACCTGACAGGTCAAATAGTTTACCCACTTCCTCAAAGTCTAACCCGCCTTCATTTATCAGTTGCCAATATTCTTTGGCACGGTTGTAGTTCTTGAGGCGCTTGAGCTTTTGGTTATCTTCGCGTCTCTGTCTGATCCGCATCAAGATCTGACGACGCTCTTTTTGTTTGGGTGTCAGTTTTGGTGTGGGTAATCCTGCGATGCCTCCGAGTTTATGTTTTAGCTTAAAGGTGGGACGATTTTTGGAGTCTACGCTTTGCCTAATCGGGTAGCCATTGCGCTTTAGTTCCCGCAGGATAATTGGATGGGATACTCCAAATAGTTCTGCGGTTTCTCTTAGGGTTAAGTGGTGATCGTTATAGGCTTTGTGATACTGGGCGGCGCGATTGGCTGAGGTGACTAAATCTATCCCTCGGCGGATCGGGATGCCATGCTTTTCTAGTACTTGGTTAAGGGTCTTGGCTGAGATATTGAGCTTTCGGACTACGGCTGTCCTCGTCACTCCTGTTTGGTATAGGGCGATCGCCTGTTCTTCTTTAGACATCCTTGTATGGCTCATTCGCGCATGTTTGGGTCTAAATTCACTAAACCCTGATACGACCATCGCGTTATATACCGTTGAAACCGATACCTGATAGTGTTTTGCGATGTCTCGAATCGGGTAGTTTGATTCTTTGTATAGCCGAATATACTCAGATACATCGGGCATAACTCTAGAAGCCTTCACCTTTGAAGTCTTTGTTTTTAGGCTTTTCTCCTTGTCTGCTTTTTGCTTTTTCATGAACTAGCTCTCAATATTCAAGTGCGTTTTTGATGGTTTACGATATCTGTATGTCGAAAATATATATAAAAGGGTAGAGTTTGGTAAAAGTATTCCCAATAATTAGGTTTTTCTACTATGCTTTATTAAATTAATTTCTCCTGAAACAACACAGATCCTCACCTACATTTTTAAATTATCCTCCTATCGGGTGTTGCAACCGAGCCAATTTCTTGTGTCATAAAACGTTAAATTTAATGTTTTGCACCAAAACTATAGTTATTTTATTTAATATTAAAGATGAAATCAACAACTTTAGATCTACGTTCTTTCTCTGATTTAGTTTACCGTGAATGGGTTGATGGCAGTGCGATCGAGCCTGAACTTTTTACTTATAATGTAGAAATTATAGCAGATGAAATTATTGAAAGTGGGTGTGAAGTCAACTACCCAATCCATGAGGCTCTGAATTGGAATCCTGCTAAGTGGCGTACTGTCTGGCAATCTGGTAAACAACAGCGTCCAGAGATGTTTGGAGCGCTTATTCATGCTTGGAATCCCATTCTCGGCAAATCTGAAGTATTCCAAGTCAAGCTTAGCAACCCACTAATCGATCATAAAAAGGGTAAACCCCGTAAGTATGAGAATCCTGCTAAACGCGGACAGGTCGGTGGTTTTGCTTTAGTCCCTCAATCAATATGGCAAAAAGTAGCCGATCGCTATGGGCTTGAGGTTGATTTCTCGGTCTTACCTGATTCTGTTGATTTTTGGTCTTGGGTAGCTGCCCATCCTGAAATTCCGATCTTCATCTGTGAGGGCATGAAAAAGGCTTGCTGCTTGTTATCTCAGGGTTATGTGGCGATCGCTTTGAGTGGGATTACGATGGGGCGGATACAGGGGGCAGATGGCAAGTTGGCTTTGCAACCCTATCTGACTAAGTTTGCGACTCCCAAGCGTCAGGTCTGCTTCTGCTTTGATGCCGAAACTAAGGAAAAAACTAAGCATGATGTTTTTCTGGCTACGGTCAAGACGGGCAAGCTATTTGCGGATGCTGATTGTCTCGTTAAGGTACTTGAGCTGCCTTTGCTGGAAGGTACTGATAAAACTGGGGTTGATGATTTTATCGTTGAGCGCGGTATAGATGCTTTTCATCAGGTTTACTTAGCTGCTATCTCCCTCAATACCTATACGTGGGAACATCAACAAGATTGCCAACTTACATTTAAGCCGTTTAAGAGTTTATCGATGAATGTTATGTTTCAATTGGATCGATATGAAATCCCCGATTACATTCCTAAAACTGGGATTGTGGCGTTGCAATCGGCTAAGGGGACTGGGAAAACTAAAGCAATTGCAGCGATCGTGGCGGGGACAGATAAGTTGGCTTTGCTCGGTCATCGTGTCAGTTTGGTTCGCAATCTGTGTAAGGTGATGAATGCAGATTTCAAAGGCGATCTCGATATGGCTGATGGGCAATTTATTACGGATTCGGCTTATTCCGCTCGTGTTGGAGCCTGTGTCGATAGCTTACTTGCTTTCGATCCCCGCCAATTTGTGGATTGCGATCTCGTCATTGATGAGGTGGAGCAAGTACTCAAACATTTGATTTCAGGTTCGACCTGTAATAAGGATGGCAAACGATCTGCTCTGCTTGCCCGTTTGCATATTTTGGTAAAAGTCGCCAGACGAGTAATTGTCGCTGATGCCGATCTCTCAGATATTAGCTTGAACTATCTCCAAGCTTTACGTGGTGATGGTTCTGATGTCTTTTTGATTAAGAATGAATTTCAACCTGAAGGCTATCCGACTCGGTTCATTGTGGCAAATAACGATGTGCCAATTATTCAGGAGTTGCTAGCGGATGTAACCAAAGGCAATCGTGTTTTTGTGGCGACGGATAGCAAGTCTAGTAGTAAGGCGATCGCTAAGTTGGTTGAGAAAATTAGGGCGATTCGTCCCAAGATTAGAGTCTTGCTTTTCAATTCTGATACCAGTGGTGGTCGGCATGAAACGGATTTTATGAGCAATATCAATAAGCGGGTGTTCAACTACGATGTGATCATTGCCACTCCTTCGATGAGTACGGGTGTTTCGATTGAGGTCAAGCGCTTTCATAAGGTCTATGGTTTGTTCTATGGTACGGTCACGGATGCTGATGCGAGTCAGGCTTTGTCTCGGGTCAGGGATAATGTCCCGCGTACTGTTTGGTGTGCTGAGCGTGGTATTAATTTCTGCAAAATCGATCGTTCTTCTTCTCCGATTCATCTCAAAAATACTCTCAGGAATCGATGGGATCGGGAGGTTAGTTTGATTCGTGCGGGCTTAGGGGATTTTAATTTGCCCGTAGATAGTGTTTCTTTGGACAATCCGCACATCGACCTTTGGGCAAGTGTTGAGGCGAGAACCAATGCGGCGATGTGGGCTTTGCGAGACTATTTGCTCGAACGCCTTGTGTTTGAGGGTAATCAAGTTACGGTCGTGACGATCAGTAATGATGATTCTGGCAAGTCGATTAAAGAGGCTCTAGCTCAGACGAGGCAAGAACGTTACCAAGCTGTCTCTAGGGCAAAAATCCTATCTCCCGCCGAACAAAAAAAATTAATCTCAAATGAGTCTCAGTCGTATCAGGATTTATTAGATCTAGAAAAAACTGCGATCGCTAAGTTTTATTGCCTTGATCAAGTCTCTCCTGAACTGGTGGAATACGATCGCGATGGGCAAAGGCGATCGGAGATTCTCAAATTGGAAGCTTTGTTTCAATCGGATCTTGCCATTGATGCTGATGTTCGTGCCTTTTCTCGTCAAGCTAAGTTTGGCATGGGTATTTTCCTGCCAGATCAGCCTTGTCATGAATTGGGACGCTATATCAGATCGGGTTTAGGGTTGAAGGAGTTACTGAATCCTGATGTGCAATACACTGACTCAGATCTGGAGAACTTGGGTAATCTTTGTCGGCAATTTGCTAAGGATATCAAAAGGTACTTGGGCTTCAATGTTCCTCAAGATGCTACCAATATTTGGATTTTTCGCATTCTCTGTAATCAGCTTGGGGTCAAAATCTGTTCTAAGCGTATTCATGGCAATGAGGGCATGATTAATGTTTGCTGGCTTGATGCTGAAGCTTGGCAACAGTTGCAGGCAATTCTCGACATACGCTCGGCATCTCGGCAACAGGTGACGGCTACTCAAAGCGTTTCTTGCGATCGCCCCCCCCTTATAACAAATGATTGTGAGGGGGCGATCGCAAGAAATGGTCAGTTTGCGGTTTGGACTAGGCTGATTGCCTTGGTTGCTTATCTGCGCCATTTACTCACATCGGATATTTCTTCTTACCACCCTCTATACAAGCTCAAAAGCCAGCTATCAGTCTTGTTTTATAACTTCCAAGCCATGTTCACTCAAAGATTATTCTTGCCTTGCTCTCAAGCAAGCCTTTAATTTCGCAATTATTTGGACAAAACAGACGTTTTTGTGGAAAGATATCATATAAAAATCAGTTGGTTTAGGGAGATTTATCATCTCTAAGGTTTGAGGTGGGGCAATCCTTGTTTAGAAATTTTATAGTGGAGTCCTATGTGGGTACATTAACCGATATTTTCGTCGCTCAAAAAGAGCAACGATTTGATTTTCTGCGTGAAAACTTTTCTCGGATTTTTTATAAGTATCATCAAGATCGGTTTGCGATTAAGCAAATGCAACTAAAACCCTTTACTACCTTTCTTGACTCTCAGCTTTCTAAGCCGATCGATATCAATGTCACGGCTCAGTTTATCAAGCAACATTATGCTGATGCTCAATCTTTCGTCTCTACTGCTATTAGCGAAGTTGGTAAGTTTAACAATGTTCAACTTCTAGGTGGGGTTTCGCCTCGTTCAGCTAATCTTGTGCGGGATTTATTCGCTGATGAGGATTCCTTGATCGTTAGTATCAGTGAGGATATTGTGATCGAAATTATTGATTTTCTCTGCTCAGATCCTCACTATCCAATGCTTTGTGATATCTGCTTCCCCTGCACTAGTCAAGTGATTGTGGCGGCTCGTAAAAACCGAATTCCTGTATCAGTAAGAGTAATCAAACCTCCTCTGAGTTTCAAACGCAACCGCCATCGCATTATTGCCTGCGCTAACTGGGCCGTACTCGTGCAATATGCTAGTGCTGATGTCGTCCTTAAGCTATGCAGCATTCCTTGGTTAGATGAAATTCCTTGCTTTGGCTAGATTAGCTATAGTCCTGAATAGGAAAGGATCTGCGGCGCGAAGCGCCGCAGATCGCTTTTTGGATTTTAGTCTGTACTAGCTATCCCTTGCTTTCCTATACCAGTAGGACTTACGCAAATCAACCAAGAACTTTAGTTCTTGGCTCAAAGCTCAAGTCAGTTAAAACTGACTAAATAAAGCCTCAAATCAACCTGTTTCAACAGGTTTAAGCTGTTAGCCCGCAATTTATTGCAGGGCAGATGCGTAAGTCCTAACCAGATTGGCTCACCTATGAAAGAAACAAGGAGTCCGCACTGCTCTTGATTGGATTAGTTCGGACTCCTTGTTTCTCTATTCGGGCTTAGCTTTCAGGTATTGTTTGGGCTTACCAATCACTGCTGCTACTTCTTCGGGGGTGTTGAATCTAGACCATGCATTACCATGTTTGCAGTTTACATAGGTAGCAAAACGGGTCAGGGTTCCGCTTAGTAAGCGTAGTAGCATGTCCAATGCTTCATCAGCTATACGGTGATTGATGGACATCGACTGAGCATTGGCGATCGCTGATTCTTCACAGGATAGTACTTTCTGCGTTGACTCTTGCTTCACCAGTAAATCTGGGTGTTGCAAGGCAGGTGATGGCAGGGCTGTGCAAAATGTGGGTACATGAAAGGCTCCTTTCATACTTTCGGCATTGTCTCTAGATCCGATTAATACTTGTCCTGAATCGTAATGATTGCCGCAGTCCAACCAGAATGTTGTTTTTCCATTCTCTAAAATCTTGGCAATTTCTGCTCTAGCTTCTGGATTGTCCACGGCTCCAATACAAATTGTCAGATGTTTCCATCGTGATAAGGCCATATCTGCTCTAAATGATGAGGTAATGGCACTAATTTCGATTCCCCATTGCCATCCATACCTTGCTGCTAGTACTGCGGCTTTTGGTAAGCCAAGGTCGCTGGGAATAAAGTTTTGGCGAGGAATATTTGTTGCTTCTACCCGATCTGGATCGATGAAAGTAACTGATGCCTTTTTCCCTGCTTGGTTTTGTAAATAGGCGATGCGTGGCAAGTTCACGGCTAACCATCCGCCTGTGCCACCACAGCCGATGAGAATTAGGTCTAGTTCATCATAGGCTGGTAGCAGGATGGGGACGGCTTCAGCAAATGGTAATGATAGGTTTGACATTACCAATCCTCCACTAAGCAATCTGTTAGTTGCGCTGGTAACTCTAAGATTCCTGTTGTTGCGGTTTCATAGAAATGACCATAAATTCCTACTCGCATCCTAATCTGTGGGTTGCAGAAGATTTCGCCTAGCACTCCATAGATCCGAAATCCTGTCTCATCTCGATTATCTGTATCTGAAAAATAGGCTCTCATGCCATGATGGGAATGTATTTCGATGATGGCTTTGCTATAGGTGCTATTTGCGCTGTTGTCCAATGGCTTGCAGGATGTAGCTGTTTGCTCTTGATCTGGTATTGCGAGCTGCCAATTTCCATTTTCAAAATATAGGTGGAATACAATCTCTACGGGTTTATTGTCAGCATCGCAAGCAATGCGTGAGGCTTCGAGCATTTGTTCTACTAACAGTAGGGGAACTGCGGGATATGTCATCTGCACGAATGCTGATAGCACTCTTAGTCCTTTGGCTTTGTAATAGGACACTGGCGCGATCGCTGTCAAACCTTGCCGCTTTGCCCTGACAAATGTGCCATTACTGCCATAGACATACTCATACATTGAGGTTGGGGCGATTTCAGGCAGGCTTTGATTTGTGGCGATGATGTGCTGAATTAGCGGGGGATTGTGCGTGGCTGGCAATACTGTGTTTATCGTTGCTACGTGCTTTTGCACATGTTCTAGTAATTTCATCGGTTGATTACCATGTTGATCGCTACCTGCACTGAACTGCCACATTGGACGAGATCGTTGATAGGGTAGCGGTTGGATTTCTGCAATTGGATCAGTTTTTCGCGGATGTCTTCTGGATGGGTATTTGATTTACCATCCACGAGATGATTGTTAAACGGTGCTGTCATAAACATCTGCCAAGCTTTTGCTAGGCGCTCTATCCCTTCTGCATAGTTGCTGAGATTATTCTCAACTCCCATGCAAATCCTGCCATCTCCATAGATATTTGGTAATGGCACATGGTAAATAGGCGCGTCAGCTTCAAAGGTTTTTTGCTTGGTGGCCCAGATGTGGCAAATATCGCCACATAGCATAAACACTGTACCCATCATCGGAATAGTTAGTGAAATCGGCTCTCCGCTTTGATTTAAGTTGATGAAGGTAAACGTCTGTTTTGCAGGCGGCATAAACTGCACATACCATTGTCCTTGACGACAAATTCCCAATCGTTTTACTCCATTGGGTATCCATCCTGAATCAATGCGTTCATGCTGAAAGGCGGCTCTTACTGTGTCAGGGGATAGAAATTTATAGGTTTCTTTCTCTCCCTGTCGATATTGAAAGCAGTAATGTCCTCCTTTCAGAAATAGGAGTTTTGCCTCTGCTTCAATTAATGGATAACCATCGGGATTCAGGGCATCTTGGAGTGGGTCTATGGTTAGCATTTGTTTTTCCTCATGCCACAAGATAGTGGTTGTGTATTTCTGGATTCGTCTCCTTGCATCTGTTCCAAAGCCTGACCACCTTGATACAATTTGCCGAGTCTCTATCTAGCCATTCGATAAATTCTCGATACTTTTGCATAATTGTTTGTGCTTCTGTATAAGCTTCTCTCAGCGTATCAATTACCTCTACTGTCCAATGAGCATCTACAATGTCATTTTCATAGGAGATATCCAGCCATAGATTTCCTGTGGACTGGGTTAGCATATCTAGCGCTATGGGTAAGTGGGTGATTGTCCCTCTTAACTTTTTGCATTCTTGACTTAGTTTTTGGTAATTGACGTAACTCGCGACAGGGGGCAAGTCCTGTTCTAGTTCTCCCTCAATGTCATTCCATGAATCACCATCTAATCCATGAATTAGGCTCATCAAGAATTTCTCTGTTGCACCTAATTCTTCAAAGTTATCGTAATACCATGAAGTGCCAAGTGGCTCTACGGGTATATAGGATATACGTTCTGATTCTGCTAGTAATAGTGGCAATGGGAAAAATTGCTCGTCTAATAAGGTCAGAAACTCTAGCTCTTTCTCACTGTAGGTTTCAAGGCTAGTAACTTTAACACTAGCCTTTGATTGCTGATATTCATCAGGGTAGTAATACTGATACAGTTGCAGCACGGTTGCTCGTTGCTGGATCGCTTCGAGGTACTCCACAACTTTATCGGTGGTGCGTGCTGCTAACCACTCGAATTTGGTTTTGTCCATCTCAGAATCCTCGGATTGTCATCGGGGCTGCGATTGGGCTAGCTCTTTTCAAGTTGTCTAATGTCCTTTGGATGGACAGGCTATGTTCTTGCGATTGGGCGGTTACTTCGCTAAAGTCTTCTAGCCCGATTTCACTTAGCTCGATTAACTGAGACCCTTGCTGTTGGTACTGCTCGATCTCCCAGAGTATTTCTAGCAAGGGGTTGATTTCTTCGGGTACTTTCATCAAATTAGCGATCGCTGTCTCGCTCATGTCGTTCCTTTTGTCCCTGCGAGTTTGCAGACATCCACGAGGACATCTCCGTTGGCTTGCACGGTTCTTTCGATTTTCGAGTTCTTGATTCCTTCAAAATACAGGCTGAGAGTTGCCCTAATTTGTTCGTCGCTACTGCCGATTTCAGGTGGTACGGGAATTGTCTGTCCTTCAATCTTGATGTTATAGTTCACTGTTGTTTCCCTCATAGTAAGGTCATCTGTTCTGGTTTTGAGGATACTAAAGATCTCTTGGTGATGGCGATTGGTTCTAGGTTTTCTTCTTCAATGGTCGGGATTTGATTTGCCAACTCACTGGCGGCATAGGCTTGGATTACCTCGGCTAAAGGTAATGGGATTGGTGCTAGTTCATTCAAACTTATAGTCCGAATTAGAGGCATTCCCCGATCGCAGCAAATGGAAATTATCACCATTCTCTCGGTTGAGTCGGTTTCTGGCAATATTTCAAGGCACAGCTTTAGTCTGTCTTTATCTAGATCGATTGCTGGATTGGTCATGGCTTTTTTGCTAATGGAATTATGATTTTCTCCATCAGCACGGGCGCTAGCCATGGTTAATTTTCAGTTGATTTATCTTGACCTTCGCAATCCTGAAAGCACCATTTTGCAGGTATTCATCCCGAATTAGCGATCTCTTAAAGTTTTTATTAACTTTTTTGGGAGTGTAAAATTATGATTGTCTTAACTGCCACTTATAAAAATGGTGCGATCGCCTTGCATGGTAATCGTCATTTCGTTTATTGCGTTTAATATGTTAGACTTTGAGCAAAATTCAAGCAATCTAAATACAAAACTATCTGAGGTTGCCCGATGGTTGCCCTAACCCAGTCTTTACACATTCCTACCGAAGAAGAAACCGAAATTTCTAAAGAAAGCAGCCGTATTCTTGCTTCGCATATTAGCGAAGGTGTCTGTCATCTCAAAATCGTAGAAGCTGATGGTAGTGAAGAAACAGTCACAATCCCTGCGGCAGCCTATCGCCTATTTATAGACATTTTGACCCAGATGTCCCAAGGCAACGCCGTAACAATCATCCCCATCCATGCCGAACTCACTACCCAAGAAGCCGCAGATTTAATCAATGTCTCGCGTCCTTTCCTAATCAAACAACTAGAAGAAGGCATAATTCCCTATCACAAAGTCGGCAAGCATCGCCGAGTTCGCTTTACTGACTTAATGGAATACAAAACAAATATTGATGTCGCCAGAAGCAAAATTTTAGATGAGATTGTGGCGATATCTGAAGAGCTAGAACTATATAACTAGCAAGTTTACAGTGATATACGATGCCTGTGTCCTTTATCCTAACTATCTTAGAGATATTCTCATTCAATTAGCGATCGCCGATCTCTTTAGAGCTAAATGGACTAACTTAATCCATGACGAATGGATTCGCAATCTCATCGAAAACCGTCCTGATTTACCAAAGGAAAAGCTAAATCAAGTCAAAGATTTGATGAATAGTCAAGTTCGAGACAGTTTAGTGACTGATTTTGAACAACTAATTCCTTCCTTAACCTTACCCGATCCTAATGATCGCCATATTCTGGCGGCGGCAATTGTGGCTGAAGCTGATGTTATTGTCACCTTTAATCTAAAAGATTTTCCCGATCTGAATATCAGTCAGTATGAAATCACAGCAAAGCATCCAGATGATTTTATTGCCGATTTGATTGGCTTAAATCCTTTCAAAGTTATTGCAGCAGTTGAGAATTGCAGGCAACGCTTAAAAAAGCAACCCAAAACTAGCAATGAATACTTAGAAATTCTGTTAAAGCAGGGGCTACCACTCTCTGTGTCAATGCTAAAAGAACTCCAGAACACTCAAAACACAATGTAAAAAAAGCAAGGAAATACATAGATTTGGCAAAAAAGTAAAACCTTCACTGTGAAGGTTTTACTTTTTGTAGAGATTACTAGTCACTTCATCTCAAATTGCTGTTTTCAATCATGCCGCCAATTGCCTGTACCTTGTCTTCACGTTAGGCTTGATGCCAACTGGAATTGGGATGCGGGCTGGGAATACTCGCAGATGTTCTTGTGCAAATACTCGAAACTTGCCAGTATGGTGTCTGCCGCTATTGCTGACAGTCAGGTACACTCGCTCGTCTAGAATTGCTTCAATTGTTGCATCGGGCAATTCTGGGCGGGGATACAGTGGGAAGATATCCGCATGTTCTTGCAAGAATAATTCCACCATCTCAGCAAAGTATTGTTTAGTCTGTTCCTTGTCAAAACTTGTAATCAATTTTGTTCCAAGCCACTGGGCAAATACTTTCTGCTCAATGCTGATCGAATACTTCTTGGCTTGAGCTACCCATTCAGTTCCTTGATTGGTGTTTCGGGTCGATAGCAAACATTGATAGCCTTTGTGAGTGTAAATCATAGTTACCTTCTCTTTTTCTTAGCTGGTCAAGAGCCTTAAGCGATAGCGGCTAAAAACAAATAGAGAGAGTATCGATAGATATCTATCAATACTCTCTCTATTTGTTCAACGCTTAGAAGTCATCATCGTAAACGGTTGATTCTTCATACTCTTCGTCTTCAGCAGACTTCCTCACAACATCAATAAAGTTGAGAGATTGAGCATGAATCACAGTCCGCGCATGGTGCTTCTTGTCTTTCTTGGACTTGTATTCTTCAGGCTGAGTTAGAACTCCCGTAACTTCGACAAAGCGTCCAGATTCTGCTCTTTCTTCGGCATATTCCGCAGTTCCATTCCAGCAGACTACTTTTACCCAAAGCGGTTCTTGGTTGATCCAATTACCATCTTTGTCGCGGCGAGGCTTGGGCTGCACGGCGAGGCTGAAGTCTAGAACATCTTTGCCACTGGTATTGGTTTGACGCAATTCAGATACATTACCGACATAACCAGAGAGGACTACGAGATTAGTTGAATTACACATGAGTTTTTCCTTCTATTTAGGAATCAGGTCATGGACTTCTACGCGATAGCGTATCTTCAAAAATCTTGAGACTCAACAGGTAAGGCGCTGATTGACTGACAAGTATTACTATTTACGGATCTAGTTCACCAATTACGATTACCTCGCCTGCGGCGTTAGCTTGTACTACCACAGCCGACCCAGATCGCGGCACTATGCCTGTTAAAGCTGTAATATTTACCTGATGCGTCACCATAATCACGACACCATTCTGTTGGCGATGTTCTGTGATGAGTCGGCGGGTTTGAGTGGTTTGGATATCCTCTGTACTGCGATCTCTAAAAAAGGAATTGAGGGCAGGCAATGGCTTCACCTCTCCTAAGTTCAAAAGCTTGGCTGTTTCTAAGCATCGACACCATTGGCTAGATAAAACCTGTTTAACTGGAATCTGCCTCCTCCGAAGTTCATTCCCTGCTTGGCGGGCTTGCTCTCGTCCTGTTTCTGATAAATTGCGCTGTGTGCTACAGTCTCCCAGTTTAAACCCACTCGGATCTCCTGTGCCGGGGGCAAGTGCATGACGCATTAGTAAGACTTTGCCTGAGCCTTTGAGAGCAGTCCATTCGTCATTGGCAGGGGATTGGGCAACAGATTGAAAACTAGTTGCGGCCGACATCATCATCACACTAGCGATCGCCACAATACTCTGGAGCATATTTCTTAGTAGATAGTTTCTGTATTTTACCGTAGAGACAATTCAGGACTTGCCTCTATGCCTTGTTATTCTGGCTAATACCAATTTTAGCCTAGCGTATCTTCAATTCTAATGCTTTGGCGATCGCCTCAAGCTGACGAGTACTGTAGGGCAAGGTGGGCGCTCCATAGATCCGCTTAGCAGCTTGCCTAATGTGGTACGCCAATTTGCGGCGGCGTTGCTCTAACTTAAGTTGTTCTATTGAATCGAATAAAACATAGATTTCAATCTGGAGTTCAAGGTCATGTCTGATTCTGCCAAGTGCGTAGTTGAAGTAGAAGCGACCTACTATCCCTTCTAGAGAAAAAGCGGAATCGTTTGAACCGAAACTAACTTTGGTGACTTCGCGGATACTTGTTTCTGGGTTGCCGCCGATGTGCCAAACAGCAAAGCGATCTCCCACCTTGACATCGGCTCTGGTTGAGATGTGGTTGTACATATTCTTCTTTAGCTAGTTTGCAATAGCTACAACAAAACCAATGATTGTGAGGACATCATCGGTTTTGTTGCCTGTTAGAAACTAAACTGGTTTCCGCTAAAATTCCAGTTGGTTGGCGATGTCTTTGGCGATCGCTGCATATTGTCCTGGATGCCGAGATGTCGAGATATCGATCAGGTTCTGGGCTAGTTCGACTGGATATCCTTTAAGCCCTAGCCATTCCAGCATCAGTGCTTCGCATACAGTTTTGATTTGCTCTGCGGTCATGTTTTCACTGTTGAATTTGGGCTTTGTGCCACTTTCATCGGCTCCATACAGGTCAATGCTAGTCTCAATCACCTTGCTGATATGCTGTTGGGTGATTGCTAATAATGCTTTGAAGGCGGCTTTTGCTGGGTTATCGGGTTTGCTGTTACTGGGTTGAGTATTGGCAATCGTTGGCTTTGTCTCAACTGCAACATGACCATTGGTACTAGCAATCTGGGCTATATGCCCATTGCTACTGGCAACTGTGACTAGTTCGGGCTTTACCTGTGGTTCCTGTACAACTTTGACAGGGACATTAATGAATGGGATAAAAGCATTTTTGTTAACTGATGTTTCATCACTTAGCCATGTTTGGATCATCTCGGCAAATTTCTTTCCTGGTTTTGGAAAAATACCGTTACTAATTTCGGGACATCTGCTCTTGGAGATTGTGAGTGTGTTCTGGTCATCTAGTAAGCCACAGATGTCCAGTTCATATTCGCTGCCTTCCTTTTGAATTGGTGCTGTGCCAATCTTGCGGACACTGGTGATTTTCTGCTTGCCACCAACTTCCGCAGTGTTAAAGTCATACTCGATCTTCGATCTCATTGTGGCAATGATGTGACAGCTTGAGCTGATGATTTTGTCCCATAGTTGGCGTTCGATAGGGCGGATTTTTGCCCAGTTCCTCACGTCACTGCCTACCGAATCTAGTTCGGCATACCATGCATGGGATAGGGAATCGACGATCAGGTAATCAAATCCTGATTCTTCAGCACTTTCAATGGCGTTGTAATATTGGCTGGGGCCAAATTTGGTTAGTTCTAGCACTTCAAAGTTAAACAGATTGGCATATTTACGGCTGGAGCCATATTCGGTGTCAATCAGTCCAATCTTCTTACCCAATATTGATGCTAGTTGTAGGGCGGTGTAGGTTTTGCCGCAGCCTGGTGGCCCGTATAAAGCCATGCGAAGTTTGATGTTTTCTTTCGTTGCTTTCTGAAATGAGTAGGTCATAGATATTTCTCCTTTTGTGTAAGTGGGTTTGGTCAATACTTGGAATTTTTCCTTACGAGCCTCGCTAGAGGAAAAGCCAGAAAAGGCGGCGCGATGCGCCGCTTTTTCTGGCTTTAAGTTTTTTTAGATGCTATACAGACAGTCGGATACTTCGCTGTCGTCTGTGAGATCTTCTATCTCCACATAGCGATCGCATAGCTTGCCGATCGTGCTTTCGTAGTTGCTCAGGTTGCCACAGGTAATCAAGATGCCATAACAGCTAAATTCATACTTTTTCCTGTCTGCTTGCCATTGCTCCATGAAACTAGATAATGGGGTGTCTAGTCCGTCGGTGATTAATACCACGTCGGCTTTCTTGGTTTGTTCGTGTTGATTGATTGATTCTAAGGCTCCCGTTAGGGCGGATGTAAAACTTGTACTGCCGCCGTTGTAGAACTTCTCGATGCAGTCAATCACACGATTGGTATCGGGGATTTCGCCTGCAAAGTCGTCGATTCGCTCCACTATGTCTGTGAAGTGCAGAATGCGGCAATGGCGCTTTTGACTTACAGCAATACTCAATAGGGCTAGGGCGATCGCTTTGCTCCAGATTTCTTCTTGCCCTGCCATTGACCCACTGGAATCTAGACAAATAATGATTGGACCTCTGGCTAAAGGTTCGCGGCTGATTAGTTCTCGTTGTAATAGCGATCGCTCGATATACCCTTGGGCAAATATAGGGAATAACTCTGGGGTTGTTAGCTTCAGTAGCTCGCAGGGCAGTAGCTGAGTCAAGTCATTACCTGTGGTCACACCTACCATTTCAATGCGTCCTTCTTTGACTTTTGTGCGTTGCATCTTGGCGGCGATCGCGATTTTCTTGCCTGCGAGTTCGGCGATTACTTGCAGTTTTGGCGATGCTTGGATTCTCTGGGCTAATTGGATTTTGTCGGCGATTTTGAGTTGGGTTTCGTTGCTGTAATTGTTGCCTCCGCTAAAGGCTTCTAGGCTTTCAGCAATGGATTGCATTTCGGCTTCGGCTTCTCTGATTCCTGCGATTAATGCGGTTTCGATTTCGGTATTGCTAATTGAGTCGGCGTAGGCTTCACAAGCAAGTCGGGTTTCTAGTCCCTGTTGCTTTAACTGTTGAATCTTTTGCATCAAACCTGCGCTGGGTGTTTGCTCTTGAATAGCTTCAAAGATGCCTCGCAGTTGTTTTCTGATTACTTCTGGGTCTTCTAATGGCTCGGCTGGTTCTGGTAACATTTCTGCGATCGCAATACATAGGGCAGTTGTGCCTATACCTGAGAGGAATTCGTCTCCATTCAGGCGGTTGCTAAATTGCTGAAATGCTGTTAATTCGCTCATCTGTTGGTGGATGGCAATCCAGATTTTGTTTTCTGGCTTGATGGCGCTATCTTCGAGTCGGTTGGGTTGGCGATCGTATAGCCGATGATAGGTTTCACTAACAAAGGTTTCAAAGTTGTAGATTTTGCGATCGCCTTCTTCTATGACATCATTCAGTCTGGATGACTTTTCTTTAAAATCATCTATACACAACTCTGTCCATTTGGGGATTACATACACTAATAGTTCTTGCATTTTGATTCTCTATTAGGTTGAGAAAGTTGAGAGAGCAGATAGTCTGCTCTCTTTTGGTTGGGGCTATGCTCCGTACATGATTTCGCTGACTTTCGCTAGTAATGGTTTCTTCTTGGATTCGATTTCGGCGATCGCTTGTTGAGCTTTCTTTGCCTTGTGTGGATGTTGGGCAATCAGGCTTTGCAGTCTGTCAATCATGTTTCGCATATCGGACAATACGCCAGAGCCTTCGGTTGCCCAATCGTCTTGCTGTTTCTTTGTGCCATAGCTGGGGCAGTTCCCTAAATCTGAAAGCTTTTCGGTAATGGCGGTGAGGATTTCTTGGGCTTGGATGTTCACGGGATTCCCCACTTTGGCGATGATTTTCCCGATCTGTGCTTGCTCTCTGGGATGATTCTAGATCACATGGTTGAGAATCTCAAAGCTGTCTTCACTGACTTCGGTTTCTGCTTGTAAATAGGCATGGGCTTTGAGGATGGTGACGATCTGCACGTATTTTCTGGTACTGATGATGAAGTTTTCTTTCTTCAGTTCTCGTTGCAGGTCGATTAGAGAGTCAATGACAGGGGCAGGGAATGCCACGTTTTTCACGGCGGTTTGCATTTGCTCTAGTTCGGCTAGGCTCAGCATGGTGGTAATCTGGGGTGCGGTGATGTTGCTTGTCTTGCGGAGCAGTAAGGTTCGCAGGTCTTCATCGCCTAGATAATCAACCATGTACCGCAGGCTTAGCCGATCCCAAAATGCTCCGTCTTCTTCTCCATCTAGGAGTTCGTTGGAGCAGCCAATCATGGTGATTAATGGTGACTGGAGTTTAGTTTTTCCATTCAGAAATTCCCGTTCGTTCATCAGTCCTAATGCGGAGTTGCGGACAATGCTATTTGCCTTGCCAATTTCGTCCATAAGGGCTAGGTGCGCTTCGGGTAACATGGCTTCGGTGTCGCGCACGAATTTGCCTTTTTGGAGTTCGGCGAGGTCAGGTGCTCCCAATACTTCTTCAGCAACAGTAGTTTTGGTCATCAGGTAATGAAAGAAGGTGGTTCCTGTGATTGCGTCTGAGACTGCTTTCGCCAGTTCGGTTTTGCCTGTGCCTGGTTTGCCTCCTAAGAAAACGTGCATTTTCGATAGCAGTCCTACCAAGATCAGGTCGATCGCTTCGCTGCGGTCTAGGTACACGGTTTTCAATTCTTCTCGCAGTTGTTGCAATTTTGCTAATGCTGATTTTGGGGTTACGGTCAATGCTGTGATATGTCCATTTGTTTGCGCGATTTCGGTTGCCATCATTGTTGAGTTCCTCTTAATCTTTGATATTGAATGGGGAGTAGCGCGTTGGCTACTCCCGCGATCCTTCGCTAGAAGCCGAGGTCAAATAGGTTGTCTGGGCTTTCTTCTGTTGTTTCTGCTAGGTTGATTTCAATTGAGTTGATTTCTTCTAGTTCAGAGATAATTTCTTCTGCTTGGTTGGGCTGATCTTCTGAACTTTCAACTGCTGTGGTAGCGATTTCGTCCAGTACGTTCAGGCAACGTTGGCGCAGTTGGGCGAGTTTATCGGTCAGTGCATCGGAGCGAAATTGCAATAGCTCGGATAGCATTTTGGTTTTGTCTTCGACTTCCCGATATACTTTGAGTTGGTTTTTCAGGGTGCTACCTTTTGTCTCAGATACTTTTTGAGGATCTAGCAGCTCGTCTAGGTAACTGGACATCGATTGCACTTCTTTTTCTAAGGATTGCCTTGCGATGATGTCCATGTCGCCGATGCCTGCGATCGGCATCCAGCGGATGTTGTTTTCTCTGTGAATCAGGGGTAGTAGTTCTCGGAAGGCGGTTAGTTCTAATCGATAACTACGTGCAACAAAGTATGTGCCGCCTCGTTCTCGAAATGGCACTCCTGCTTTTTTGACGAACTCAGTCAGCATGGCACGGATTTCTTTACTGGTGATTTCTTGGCTCCATCTGTACCATTTGTCGAAGGTAGTTCTGGCGATGTCAATCAGCGATTCATTTTCATGGCTCCAGTCTTCTCGGTTCCAATTGGTAGTTTCGTTGCTTTTATCGAAGCTATAAGATGCGAGTTGGTAATAGCGCAGCTTTTTGTCTTTCTCGTTCTTGTTCTCTAGGACAAATCCATAGACTAGTACGCCGTTATTGGAGATTTGACGGATTAATAGATTGTGGTTGCTCAGTTGGGTCTGGGCTTTTGTTCTCGCATTTTTGAATGCACTTAGTTTGTTGGGGCTTTCGGGGAGGTAGCTGAAGTCGAGGTTAACTTGCTCGGCGGCTCGTTTCAAGGTGGCTTCGCTTAGTCGGGTCTCGGCATTGATTGACCATGCGATTAGGTCGCCTAAGTATTCGGCTCCTTTGTCGATTATTAGACGACAATTAACTTGACCAGTCGCGACAACTAACTTGTCTGGTTGAGAGAAGAGAGAAAAAACGAAAGCACTAATTGTCAC
>NZ_PDDM01000044.1 GCF_002914585.1 Pseudanabaena sp. BC1403 | reverse complement strand
GCTAAGCGGTTACGATTGCCGAGCAATATCATTTTGATATTTCAGCCTGCTCATTCTCCAGAATTAAACCCAATTGAGCGCGTTTGGCTACATTTGAAGCAAGGGTTGCGCTTTACTTTACCCAAAAATATGGATGAGTTGCGGCTTTTAGTCAAGAATCGTCTCTCCGAAATGTCTAAATCTGTAATTGCTTCTCTTGTCGGTAGAGATTCCATACTGGATGCTCTATCTGTTGCCTCTCTTTTGTGATTTGGTATTATGTCATACAGCAATTTCCGATCAAACGCACCACAAAAAATTTGAAAGCCCAAAATGGCGTAGTCATTTTGGGCTTTGGTATAGCAAAAAAAGAGTTAGCTAGTACCAGAAGATGAGTGGCGGCGCTTCTCGCCGCCACTCATCTTCTGGTTTTATGTCCTAAGCAAACCTTGGTTTGCTATATAACCTCTCTGGCTACAGCTATGGCACGGACGGTTTGTCAGGCGTTTCAATGAGCCCATTAACATGATTGATAAGTTTTTTTAATAGGATATTTTGTTTTAGGGATCTTGACCCTGTAGCTAGCTGCAAGCCCTAACCTATGTGTCATGGGATGAAATATCGCTTCAAACGGTTGAAAACATCCTAGGGGAAAAGCCAAAAGCATAAGTGTAATAAGTTAGGGGTAATCAATCATGGCATTGCAAACAACGACTCAGGGGACATTCACGGTTGGGGCGACAGGTAAACTAAGTTTTGATTTTCTATTTGATGGCGGTAAATTTCAAGGAGAACTCGCCATATTTAGCTTGAATGGAATGGAAAGTTTAGAAGTCGGTTCAGTTGCCTTTGAACAAGAAGCTGCTCGCCGTGCCCTAACAAACTCAACTCAAGGCAGAATCCTCGTTGCTGATAATTCTGAAGGTGCAAAATTTAGCGCTGAACTTGATTGGGAAGCTAATTTTAATAGCGGTGCTTACAAAGGAATCAAAAATTTCTCCATGCAAGCAGGCGATCGCATTGCCTTCATGCTGATTTCTAATGGAACTGTTAGCCAAACTTTTAATACCCTAGCCAGTGGACTAGAGCTAGGACTTGATAAACAACCTTTATTTTCTATCAGTGCTGCCAACCCTAATCTCAGCAATCAGTTCGCGCAAGTTGAGGATATTGCAGGTAAAGGTAATCTTTTTGCAATGGAAGATGTTCGCCTCAAGGGTGGCTCTGATTATGACTATAACGATGTAGTATTTCAATTAACGGGAGCCGAAGGTAATAACATTCCTGCGCTTAGTGATGTCGGCGCATCGACTAAAGATTGGGTAGATACTGCGATCGGCAAGCAAATTACCGACTATGCCAGCCGTTCTACCTTCGATTCGGGTGTGTTTCGCGTTGATGCATCGGGACAAGTTGGTGTGGACTATCTCTATGATGGAGGCTGGTATCAAGGGGAAATGGCAATCTTTAGCCTGAAGGGAATGGAAGGATTGCAGGTTGATTCCTATGAATTTGCGCAAGAAGCCACACGCCGTGCACTGAGCAACTCTACTCAAGGTCATATTGTTATTAAAGATCGTACTGAAGATGCAAAATTCACTTCTAAGCTCATTTGGGAAGATGGCTTTAACGGTGGTTCTTATCAAGGTGTCAAAACTTACAGTATGAATGCAGGTGAAGACTTTGCTGTGATGCTAGTTCAAAATAGCACCGTCCAAGAACTTGCCTATGATGTCACCAAAATGTGGTCTGGCAATCGCTTGCCGATCTTCTCGATTCCCCAAGCCAATATCGGCTCACCTAGCAACATTCGTCAAATCGTTGATGTCACTGGCAAGGGCGACACCTTTGGCATGGAAGATGTGCGCACTGACTGGGGAACCTTGTCCGACAAGGATTACAATGATATGGTTTTTCGCTTTACGGGAGCAAAGGGTGTCGCACCTTTGATGGATACCAATGTTAATCCCGATCGCGATTGGCGCACTTCTTCCGTCGGTCAAGAATTGGTGCAGTATGCCACTCGTCCTAAATATAGCGGCGGTATCTTCGATACTGGCGAATCGGGCAAAGTTCGCATTGACTTTCTCCATGATGGTGGTTGGTATCAGAGCGAATTGGCTATTTTCAGTCTTGATGGCATGGAAAATTTTAAAGCTGGCTCCACAGCGTTTGTTCAAGAAGCTGCTCGCCGCGCTTTAACTGAATCGAATCTTGGACATGTTATAACGAAAGATCGGGCTGATGCTACGAAATTCTCGGATACAGTGGCATGGGAAGAAGATTTCAACTCAGGCACAGGATCATACAAAGGCGCACAAACCTTCGACATGTCTCCTCGTGGTCACTTTGCCTTTATGCTCATCCAAAACAATACGGTAGCAGCGATCGCAAATAACATCAGCAGCATTAATCAAACTGGCAACCTACCGATGTTCTCGATTCCTGAAGCGAATATCTTTGGAACAGCGATCGGACAAATGGTTAATGTCGATGGCAAAAACACCTATGCCTTTGAAGATAATCGTGTAGACTTACCGAACATTTCCGATCGCGACTATAACGACATCGTGATTCAAGTCAAGGGCGCGACTAGTGATGTGCCTCTGATGAATGGCTTGGTTAATTCCGAGCGCGACTGGCGCAGTTCTACTGCTGGACAACAGCTACTTAGCTATTCTAATCGTTCTGAATATGACAAAGGGGTAATTACCTCTGGGCAATCTGGTACTCTCGAAGTGGAATTTCTCTACGATGGTGGCTACTACAAAGGTGATGTCGGTATTTTCAGTCTTGATGGCATGGATACTTATACTGCTGGCTCCGCCGCTTTTATTGCTGAAGCTGCTCGCCGTGTAGCTAGCAACTCGACTCAAGGTTATGTATTGCTCAGCGATGCAACCGATGCTGCTAAGTTTACCAGTGGTTTAGATTGGGAATCTAATTTTAATTCGGGAACCTATAAAGGAACGAAAACCCTCAATCTTGCTCCTAATACTTCCTACGGTGTCATCCAAGTTCCCAACGGCACAATTAGCGAAGTTATCGCAAACCCTGCGATCGATGGGACTAAACGTCCTTTGTTCTCAATGCTAGATAACAATCCTAGCCGCAGTTTCCAAATGGGACGCACTGATGTTGGTAATGGCTCGTTTGTTATCTCCCTTGAAGATCAACGCCTTGATGGAGCCACCGATCGCGATTACAACGATATTATCTTCCGCATTAAAGGTGATGCTTCTGTGAGTGCGGATACACTCGATCGCGTGATGGCTGCTAACAAAGATTGGCGATCGACTGACATGGGCAAAGCGCTGATTGACTATGTTAGCAACCCTACAACAGCGATCGCTTCTCAATCACTCTTCGGCTTTAGCTGGAGTGACACCGTACAAGGAACTGACGCGAGTGAATTTATTTCGAGCGGCGCAGGTAATGACATTCTGATCGGCGGCAAGGGTAATGATATTCTCGTCGGTGGGGCAGGTAACGATACTTTCCAGTTTAATAATATCAACGAAGCTGGTGACACAATTCTCGACTTCGGTGCTGGCGATATGATTAAACTTGGAGGTGTATTTAGCTCGATTAATTACACTGGTACTAATGCGATCGCTGATGGGATCGTTCGCTTCCAGCAACTTGGCACAAGCACAGTTCTCCAAGTTTCTCCCGATGGTTTAGGCAATGCCAATAATCTGGTTAATTTACTGACTGTCAATAATGGAAATATCGCATCTATTAGCAACAGCATCATTTTCTAGACTGGTTCATATAGCGGTGTTCATTTTGTAGCAGACAAAATGAACACCATAAACCTTCACAGTAATTTTTTTATTTCATAGAAATGTAGGGTTTGCTTAGGACATAAAACCCAAAATACGAGTGGCAGCGCTAAGCGCTGCCACTCGTATTTTAGGTTTTAATTTGTCTAGGAAAAATTAAAGCCCAAATTAATAAAGGCGGAGCTTCGCTCCGCCTTTATTAATTTGGGCTTAAGAAACCATTTAAGAAATACTTTCTGCGGTCAAAAGCTCTAAGAGATCCCCCTCAATCCCCCTTAAAAAGGGGGAAGAATTTAATTCTCCCCCCTTTTTAAGGGGGGCTGGGGGGGATCTAGACAATTCTTAAATGGTTTCTAAGGATGAAATGCAACGAGCTCTAAAAGATAACATCAGTAAACTTGTTAAATTAAAGCAAGTAAACCTGTTAGATTGAAATAATCGATTAGCTGGGCATAATTAAACCAGTTGTAGTAGTTTTTAGTCTTGGTTGGGACAGGGTAAAATCACAGATAACACAAATATGAATTTTATTACTTTTAAGTTATACATGAGAACTTGAAACCCGCGATAGTTTAGAAATTTTGCGGACTAAGATATTATCCTAATTAATCCTATGAAAAAGCCTGAAACTCCAGAAAATGAAAGTGATCGCTTAGCTGCTCTTAATCGCTATAAAATTCTCGATACATTACCAGAGCAGGTATATGACAACTTGGTACAACTGGCTTCACATATTTGCGGAACGCCGATCGCTTTAATCTCTTTAGTCGATCGCGATCGGCAATGGTTCAAATCGCGGGTGGGGATTGATGCAACTGAGACATCTCGTGAAATTTCTTTCTGTGGTCACGCTGTGGCTGAAAAAGCGATTTTGCATATCCCAGATACTAAAGAAGATGCACGTTTTTCGGATAATCCTTTGGTTGTTGGTGAACCCAAGATTAGATTTTATTTAGGAGTACCTTTAATAACTCCTGACAACTATGCTTTAGGTACTTTATGTGTGATCGCTCCTCATCCTAAACAACTCACACCTCAACAAATCAAACAATTAGAGATGCTTAGCCATTTGGTTGTCAGTCAATTAGAGTTAAGGCTAGCAGAGGAAACTTCTCGACTGTTAGTCTCGGTGGTTGAGTCCTCGAATGATGCGATCGTCACTAACACGTTTGATGGGATCATCACCAGTTGGAATCCAGCTGCTGAGAGATTATTTGGCTACTCAGTCGATGAAGTATTGGGGAAATCGATTTTCATGATGATTCCGAGCGATCGCGTACAAGAAGAAATGATATTTATCGAACACCTCAAACGAGGAGAAAGAATGGAAAACTTTGAAAGCATTCGTCTCCACAAAGATGGTAGTCCACGAGATGTATCTTTCTCAATTTCTCCTTTAATCGATGCGATAGGAACAGTAGTTGGCGCTTCCAAAATCGCGCGTGATATCACTGCAATTAAACAATCGCAATCTCAACTTCGAGATATCACCAATGCTTTAAATAACACGGCGTTGGTGGCGATTACCGATGTAAATGGTACGATTACCTTTGCAAATGATAAATTCTGCGAAATTTCTAAATACAGTCGAGAAGAATTAATCGGTCAAAACCATCGTATTCTCAACTCTGGACATCATCCCCACAATTTTTTTGCGAATATGTGGAAGGAGATCGCTAGCGGTAAAATTTGGCAAGGGGAAATTAAAAATCGGACTAAGGATGGCTGCTTCTATTGGGTAGATACAACAATTATTCCCTTTATTAATGATCAGGGCAACCCCTATCAATACCTTGCAGTCCGCCAAGATATTACCAATCTCAAAAGAAACGAAAGCAAACTCATGCAAGCTATCCGATTGAAGGATGAATTTCTTGCCAATATGAGTCACGAACTTCGGACACCACTCAATGCCATTTTGGGAATGTCGGAAAGCTTGCAAGAACAAATTTTAGGTCCTATTAATACGCGCCAATCTGATGCGATATCGATGATCGAAAAAAGTGGAGAACATCTACTATCTTTAATCAATGACATTCTCGAACTATCGAAAATTGAATCTGGAAAACTGGAACTTGATATCGAGAAAGTTGCGATCGAACAGCTTTGTAAATCCAGCCTAAGCTTTGTCAAGCAACAAGCCTTCAAAAAGCAAATTCAGATAAATGTGAAATTGTCCCAAGACTTAGGAGAAATGATTTTAGATCAACGTCGGATGAGACAAGTGCTGATTAATTTGTTAACTAACGCCGTAAAATTTACAGCTACAGGTGGTAAAGTCACGCTAGAAGTATATTACGAACCACTAGAGATAACTTTTGTCGAACATAAATCCTTAAAGGCAATACTTCAGCCAAATAGCCCTGATTGGAAATATGAAGATTGCGACCTCAAAGATAGTCGATATCTTTGCTTTTCTGTAACCGATACTGGTATCGGCATTTCCCCCGCTGATCAGGAAAAACTTTTTCAACCCTTCGTGCAGATTGATAGCAAGCTCAATCGCCAATATGAAGGAACTGGACTGGGACTTGCTCTAGTCAAAAGAATTGTAGAGCTGCATGGTGGTAATGTCAGACTTCGCAGCAAGCTTAACGAAGGTAGCTGCTTTACTGTGCGTCTGCCCTATATTTGCCAAGCGCCGAATATTGAGGGAATATCACCTACACATTCATCAATTGCTCCTAAGACAAATACTAAGGGAATCTCTCAATCTGACAATAAGTCTGATATTGCTTCGGAAAAGTTCGATGATAGAAAAGTTGTCAATCCTCCTCTCATAATGCTAGCAGAAGACAACGAAGCCAATGTCATGACAGTTTCTAGCTATCTCAAAGCCAAAGAGTATCGTGTTATTATCGCCCAAAATGGTGTTGAGGCGATCGCCATTGCAAAAGAGAAGCGCCCTGATTTGATTTTGATGGATATCCAAATGCCTGTTATGGATGGACTCACGGCGATAGCTCAAATCCGCCTCGATCCTAGTTTGATTGACATTCCGATTATCGCCTTAACTGCACTAGCAATGGAAGACGATCGCGATCGCTGTTTAGCGGTTGGAGCTAATGAATACATGAGCAAGCCTATCAAACTAAAACAATTAGATCTTTTAATGCAAAAATTGCTCTAGAGATGAGCAACGAGAGTCGCCTCACATCTTTATACCAAAACACAAAGTGGCGTTGCCATTTTATGTTTTTAAAACCCTTACAGGGCTTGGGTTTTAATTCACAGAAGTGTTGCCACACTTTTGTGAATTGGTATTAGAGGGCTATCCCAAAATTCTGCAAAAGAAAAACTCATTGCAATTAATCCTATGCAACAGCCTGAAATTCCAGCAAATGAAAGCGATCGCCTAGTTGCACTAGATCGCTACCATATTCTTGATACCTTGCCAGAGCAAGTCTATGACGACTTAACCCAACTTGCTGCGGATATCTGCGGAACGCCGATCGCCCTCATCTCATTGGTTGACAAAGATCGTCAGTGGTTTAAGTCCCGCGTTGGCATTGACGCAACAGAAACACCTCGCGATATTTCCTTTTGTGGTCATGCCGTTGCCGAAAGTGCGATTTTAAATGTTCCTGATGCTAGTCTTGATCCGCGATTTGCTGACAATCCACTGGTAGCTCAAGATCCGAATATTCGATTTTATGCTGGAGTTCCGCTAATTACCGAGGATAATTTTGCTTTGGGGACGCTATGCGTAATCGATCGCCAACCTCGCGATCTCACTGAGCAACAGATTAGACAACTAGAAGCATTAAGCCGTCTAGTGATCAGTCAATTAGAGATAAGGTTAAAGGAGGATTCATCTCGGCTATTAGCATCTGTGGTCGAATCCTCCAGTGACGCGATTATCACCAAGAGCTTGGATGGAATCATCACTAGTTGGAATCCTGCCGCCGAGAGATTATTTGGATACACAGAGGCTGAAGCAATTGGAAATCCTGTTTCTATGCTTTTTTTTCCTGACCAATTGGATGAGGAACCTCAGATTTTGGCGCGTCTGATGCGGAGAGAACGGATAGAACATTTTGAAACTGCCTGCATCAGTAAAGAAGGTAAAAGTATCGCAGTCATGGCAACTATCTCTCCTTTAGTGAACGAGGAGGGAGCAGTAGTCGGAGCTTCTACAATCTTGCGCGATATTAGCGATCGCAAGGCTTCAGAATTGCAATTGAGCGAAGTCTCTATGCTCAAACAAGCGATCTTAGATAGCGCTAGCTTTGCAATCATTTCTACCGATTTGCAGGGGGTTATCCAATCCTTTAATGTTGCCGCTGAGAGGATGCTAGGCTATGCCGCATCAGAAGTTGTTGGTAAAACTAATCCCGCTATTTTTCACGATCTCGATGAAGTTGTTTCCCAAGCTAAACATTTATCTCAGGAACTAGAAAGAGATATCGAAGTTGGTTTTGAAGTCTTTGCTGCCAAGGCTAGATTGGGGCAGGTGTATGAACGGGAATGGACTTATATTTGTAAAGATGGCTCGAAATTTCCTGTAATGCTGACGATTACGGCAATTCACACAGTTCAAGGTGAAATCACTGGTTTTATGGGCATTGCTCAAGATATCACTGCGGAAAAGAAATCTAAGAAGCAATTAAAAGATATCACCGATGCCCTCGATCAAACCGCAATTGTTGCCATTACTGATGTCCAAGGAACGATTACCTTTGCTAATGATAAATTTTGTGAAATCTCCAAATATAACCGTGAAGAGTTAATCGGAGAAAATCATCGCCTTATCAGTTCTGGACATCATCCTCAATCGTTTTTTGCAGAGATGTGGAAAACAATTTCTAGAGGTCAAACTTGGCGGGCTGAAATCAAAAACCGAGCTAAGGATGGTTCTTTTTATTGGGTCGATACTACAATCGTTCCTTTCCTAAATGAAGATGGCAAACCTTATCAATACTTGGCTATTCGTAAGGACATCACAGCCCGCAAAGCCACCGATGTGGAATTACAAAAACTATCGCTGATTGCTAGCCAAACTGATAATGTAGCGATCGTGACCAACCCTCAAGGACAGATTGAATGGGTTAACCATAGTTTTCATAAATTGACGGGTTATACCTTGGCTGAAGCGATCGGTAAACGACCTGGAGATCTTTTACAAGGGGAGAAAACTTCTAAGGAGACAGTCGATGCAATTCGCTATGCCTTGGCAATGAAAGAACCATTCTCTGGTGAGATCCTGAACTATAGCAAGGAGGGAAGACCATATTGGTTATTGCTGAATATTAACCCTGTCTTTGATGACGATGGCAAGTTATTAAATTTCATTGCGATCGAAAATGAAATTACGACCCGCAAAGAAATTGAAATAAGCCTGCGACAGGAGGTGGAAGGAGCAATGAAAAAGTTACACGTTATGAATGAGCGCCTAGAAATTAGTAACCGCGAATTATTAGATTTTGCCTATGTTTCTTCCCATGATTTGCAGGAGCCTTTACGCAAAATTCAGGCTTTTGGCGATCGCCTAAAATCTACATGTCAAGATGCCCTAAATGAAAAAGGTTTGGATTATTTGGAGCGCATGTTAAACGCAGCGAATCGCGCCCAGATATTGATTAATGATTTGCTCGAATTCTCACGGGTAACGACCAAAGCACAACCCTTCAAGCCGATCAAATTATCTGAGATTTTAGAGGGAGTCCTCTCTGACCTAGAGGTGCGGATCGAGAAATCAGGCGTAATCCTTGAAGTCGATCCCCTCCCAGTAGTCGAAGCTGATGCCTTACAAATGCGCCAAATCCTCCAAAATTTGATTGGCAATGCTCTCAAGTTTTTACGAGAAGGAGTTACGCCTGTGGTTCAGGTGCGATCGCGGATTTACTTGGAACATGGGGAAGACTGGTGCGAAATTCGGGTCATTGATAACGGCATTGGCTTTGAGCAACAATATGCTGAGCGCATCTTTCAGATTTTTCAGCGCCTGCATGGGCGAAAAACTTTTGAAGGCACAGGGATAGGTCTAGCTATTTGCCGTAAAATTGCAGAGAGACACAATGGAACCTTAACCGCAGAAGGAGAACTCGAACAAGGCGCAACTTTTATTTTTACTTTACCCATTTATCAACCCAAAAGAGAGCTTCACGATGCCTAATTGCCCGATCGCGCTTCTAGGGAATAAATTTTGCTTCGATCTCTTGAGCGGATAAGGGCTTAGAAAATAAATAACCTTGCCCAAATTGGCATCCTAAGTCTCGCAATATTTGCAACTGCTCTGATGTCTCAATACCTTCGGCAACAATGGCTAATCCTATTTGATTGCCCAAGGCGACGATGGTACGCACGATTTGGTAATTACGGCTTGCTGCTTGCATTTGATTGACAAAGGAGCGATCGATTTTCAAGTAATCCGCAGGTAACCGATGGATATAATTTAGCGATGAATAGCCTGTACCGAAATCATCAATACTAACTTGGATATTTCTGGCTTTAATTTGAGAGAGTAGATCGATTGTTTGGTTAATATCCGCAATTAACATACTCTCAGTAATTTCTAAAGTGATCGATTTTCCATCTAAGCCTGTTTTCGCCAATATGCGATCGATATCTGTCAGTAAGTTGGGGTTGCGAATATCCTGTGCCGATAGATTGATACTCATTTTTAGGTCGTGAGAACTCGCAAATTTTGCCTTCCATTTGACGAGTTGATGGCAAGCTTCGTGAAATATCCAACTATCAAGAGCGACAATTAATCCTGTTTCTTCAGCGATCACTACAAAATCCATAGGAGAAACCATGCCGCGAGTTGGGTGTTGCCAACGGACTAAGGCTTCAAAACCAATTAAGCGATCGCCATTAAGAATGTCCATAATTGGCTGATAATAAACCATAAACTCTTGACGCTCGATCGCATTACGCAAATCTGTTTCTAGAGTCAGTCGCTTAATCGCCTGATCATGCATCTTGACATCAAAAATCTTGTAGGAATTGCGCCCCTGTGCTTTCGCTTTGTACATAGCGATATCGGCATCACGGAGCAGATCGTCGGGTTGATGGTAATCTGTATTTCCTAAGACGATACCAATACTGACATTAATAAATATTTCGCCGCCATTCAAAATTAATGGTATTTGAAAATCATTTAAAATGCATTCTGTAATCTTAATTACTTCATCAATATTGGCAATATATTCCAACAAAATGACAAACTCATCACCACCAAATCGAGCTACTAAATAAACATCCTCTAAATGAGATTTTAGCTTTTCAGCGATGCTAATTAGCAGTTGATCGCCAATGATATGCCCCAAACTATCATTAACGATTTTAAATTGATCTAAATCTAGAAACAAAACTGCATAACCATAGGACTCTAATTGATGCGATCGCTGAATTGCTAACTCAATCCGTTGCAACAACAGCCGTCGATTTGGTAAATCCGTGAGGACATCGTGGAGAGCATTATGCGTAATCATATCTGAAGCCGCCTTAAGTGCCGCAGTCCGCAACGACACTTGCTGCTCTAGTTCAGCATTACGATTCTCTAATAACTCTCTCTTTTCTACTTCTAAGACGGACTGGCGATCGAGGGATATTTGCAAAGCATCGTATTGTTGTTTCATTCTCAACATTGATTGCACCCTAGCCCGCAGTTCAAGAGCATTAACAGGCTTGCTAACAAAGTCATTAGCCCCTACATTTAAGCATTGAGCTAGATCTTCCTTAGCAGTAAGGGCTGTGACCATAATGATCGGAATTGGGCTATATTTGGGAATGGCTTTGATGCGTTCGCAGACTTCGATACCATCCATATCAGGCATCATTACATCCAATAAAATCAAATCTATCTCTAGGATTTTCAAAGATTCGAGTGCTTCCTGTCCACTAGATGCATAATTTAATTCATAGTGATATTCATTCAACAATGCTTCTATGACATCAAAGTTATCTGGCTCATCATCAACTATTAGAATGGATAGATCAGACATGAATTATTTAGATTATTAGATTATTAGATTATTGTTGTTTGGCTAGAACTTGTTTGATTGTATAGCAAACCAAGGTTTGCTTAGGACATAAAACCAGAAGATGAGTGGCGGTGCTTCGTGCCGCCACTCATCTTCTGGTTTTGGTTTGTACTAGCTAACTCTTTTTTTGCTATATTTGCAAATTGATTGAATTTGACAGGATAAATTAAATATTCAACGGTCAATATCATGAAATTGCTACCACATAACGATCGCGACCTTGATATTTAGCCTCATAAAGTGCCTTATCAGATAGGGAAATTAGATGTTGAGGTGATTTATCCGAAGTAGGAATCACGCTAGAAATGCCCATGCTAATGGTGACGATTTCACTGACCTTGGAATCTTTGTGAGGAATATTTAGGTTGCGGATAGCCTCTTGGATGGACTCAGCAACTGCGATCGCACCATCTATCTCTGTGTTGGGTAAAATCACCATAAATTCTTCCCCTCCATAGCGAGCAAATAGATCGTCAGGACGTTTGAGTTGTTTGACGGCGGTTTGTGCAAATTTGATCAAGCAATCATCTCCAGAAAGATGCCCGTAGAAGTCATTATAATTTTTGAAATAATCAATGTCGATCAAAATGAGGGAAAGCCATGTTTGTTCCCGCTTTAGACGTTGCCATTCTTTCTGTAGGCGATCGTCAAAACAGCGACGATTGGATACCTGAGTTAAGTCATCAGTGTTAGCTCGAAAATGTGCTTCGTCGGTTTGCCGCTCTAGTTCAGCATTACGATACTTTAATAACTCTCTCTTTTCTGCTTCTAAGACTAACTGGCGATCGAGGGATATTTGCAAAGCATCGTATTGCTGTTTCATTCTCAACATTGATTGCACCCTAGCCCGCAGTTCAAGAGCATTAACAGGCTTGCTAATAAAGTCATTAGCCCCTGCATTTAAACATTGAGCTAGATCTTCCTTAGCAGTAAGAGCTGTGACCATAATGATCGGAATTGGGCTATATTTGGGAATGGCTTTGATGCGTTCGCAGACTTTGATACCATCCATATTGGGCATCATTACATCCAATAAAATTAAATCTATCTCTAGGATTTCTAAAGATTCGAGTGCTTCCTGTCCACTAGATGCATAATTTAATTCATAGTCATATTCATTCAACAATGCTTCTATAACATCAAAATTATGCGACTCATCATCAACGATTAAAATGGATTGGTTATTCATAGATTATTTGGGTAGGTTTCTGCGATTTAAGATTTTTGGTGGCGCGGCTTCGCCTCAACACAAAAAATCGGTTATTTATTGCTTTCGGGCTAAAACTTGTTTGATTGTCGTGGCTAGTTGATTGAGTTTGACGGGTTTTGTTAAATACTCATTTGCCCCAGCTTCTATACATCTCTCGCGATCGCCTATCATCGCTAAAGCAGTTAAGGCAATAATGGGAATGTTCGCTAATTCAGGAATATTACTGCCACGAATGATTTTGATCGCCTCTAGCCCGTCAATATTTGGCATTTGAATATCCATTAAGATTAAATCAGGTCGCATCGACCTTGCAAGATCGATCGCTTCTCGACCATCTTTGGCAAACAACAATTGATAGCCTCTGGCTTTGAGGTATCTAGAGATTGTCAGCTTATTTGCTTCATTATCTTCCGCGAGTAATAGTGTGGGCAGCCCCTCAGCAATACCATTATCAGGACTTGTCTCTAAAGGACTTGGGGGTTGATTTGGATATATAGGCGATGACGTTGATATATTTTCGCAGGGAAGTGCGATCGTAAAACAACTACCTACGCCCACCTCACTCGTGACACTTACCGTGCCTTTATGCATCTCTACAATGCTCTTAACTAACGCCAGACCTAAGCCAGTGCCTGTGTTTTGACGATTGAGCGCTCCATCTATTTGGACAAAGGGTTGAAATAATTTTTGCAGATTTTCTGGGGAAATGCCGATCCCTGTATCAGTTACGGCAAATCTAATTTCGCTCGTGATTTCATTCGTGATTTTTGCTGGATTTTGCTGGAGACTAACCGCCAATGACACCCGACCTTTTTCAGGAGTGAACTTAATCGCATTACTGAGCAGATTAATCAAAGCTTGGCGAATACGTCTCTCATCGACAAATAGTTCTGGTAAATTAGGGACGATTTTTAATTCCAGATGAATGCGTTTTCGTAATGCTTGCTGCTTAACAAAGGGCAAACTCGATTGACATAGTTCATCGATCGCGGTTTGCGAACAGACGATCTCGACTTGTCCCGATTCGATTTTGGCAACATCAAGAATGTCATTAATCAATTCCAATAGATGTTTACCGCTGCTGGCAATTGTTTCTAACGACTCTTTCTGCTCTTGATTAATTGCGCCAAAGACCTGTTCTTGCAATGCTTCAGACATTCCTAAGATCGCATTGAGGGGAGTTCGCAATTCATGGCTCATATTGGCAAGAAACTCATCTTTAAGGCGAGTAGCGCGAGCTAGTTCCTCATTGGAGATGGCAAGCTGCTGATTAATTGTGACCATATTGGCAAGAAATTCATCTTTAAGCCGAGTAGTGAGAGCTAGTTCTTGATTGGAAATAGCAAGCTGTTGGTTACTTTCTGTCAGTCGCGACTCGGCTTGTTGTCTTTCGGTTAATTCTTTCTGAATCTGTTCAAATAGATTGGCTTGTTGAATGGCGATCGCTAATTGATTGGCAATTTGCTGCACAAATTCGATTTCTGATTGCTGCCAAGGTCGTGGCTCATAACATTGATGAATACATAGCAGTCCCCATAGATCTTCGCCATTTAGTAATGGTACGACCATATTTGCGCGAATCTGAAAGCTTTCTAAGAGTTCGCGATAACACCCCTTGATATTTGCCTGATAAATATCGTCTAAAGATTGAATTCTTCCTTTTTGGTAGTAGATAGTATGTTTGTCACCAAAGCAATGTTCATCGATGGAAATCGCCACAATTGAGGTAACTCCATCGACTAAGGATTCGGAGACAAATTCGCCTTGGGTATTATGGGATTTGGGATCGAATTTCAGCACGCCTACGCGATCGGCATTCAGAAACTCCCTAATTTCTTCGGTGGCGGTGTTAAAGATAGTTACAAGATCTAGAGATTGCCGAATTCTTTGGGTTATTTCTCTGAGTAACCTTTCTCTTTCCGCTTGTTGTTGAATTAGTTTTTCGGCTTTGCGACGATCGGTGATATTCCGAAAATACCAAATGCGACCATAGTAAAAGTCTCCCGACAAAGACTTCACACTGGTTGAATAACAATCAAAAATATGTCCATCCTTCAGCACTACCTCATCAACGCTGCTGCTATGGGGATTTTCGTATAAGTATTCGATTTTAGCGCAAAATATTTCGGGTTCGACTAAGTTGCTCAATACCCATTTCATGAATTCGCGATCGTCCCCTGTTTCAATAATGTTGACAGGAATCTGCCAGAGGTCGCAAATACGTTGATTGTAGTAGACGATATTGCGATTTTCATCGACAATCGAAATGCCATCAATGGAAGCTTCAATCTGGGATTGTAATACGGCATTTTGGCGCAGCAAAATATTGGCATTATCTTGAATTTTGCCTGCCATGCGATCGAAGGCAACAGAGATTTGAAATAATTCATCTGAGCCTGTTAGTCCTGCGCGTTCGTCTAGTTTTCCTTCCGCGAGGCTATTGCTCACCGCCACTAAACGGGAGACACGCCTTGTGAGCGTAATTTCAAAGAAGAACCAAATTCCTATGCAAAAGATCGTTAAACTGCCACTAAAAAACAGCGATCGCTTTAAAGCATCATTAAACGCAATCTGTTTGGTGCGGGTTAGATCGTATTCAAAGAATAAAACGCCCACTTTGGAGGACTGAAGCTCATTGGGCTGCAATGGCAAAATGACAGGATACATCGCGATTAGTTTCGACCGATCCGCCGATATCAATACATCTCCCGATAAATTTTTGCGTACCGCCCCAAACTTTTCGACATAATCCACACCTTGTGTTTTTGTAACTGGTTCGTTTTTCAATTCATAACGATTAGAGAGACGTACAACATCGTCATCGTTAATCAACATTACTAAATTAAGATTCGGATCGCTGCCAAGCTGACTAATGATCGTGATTTCGGCATCTTCAATATTGGCTCTACGATACAAATAATCTAAGATTCTTGATGTCTGTCCTGCGGAAATTTGGACATAATTTTTGGTATTAATTTCTGTCTTTTGATAAGCCTCATTAATTTCTTGATTAAAAGAAGTTAAGCCCAACAAGCCCCCACAAAAAATTAAAATTGTAGGGATTGAAATCCTTAAAGAAATCGGGAAAATTGGCAATCCTTTCATGGGAACCGTTGGGTAGATTTAAACCTTCGCATTCTTAATAAAACGGTCATCTAGAATACTAGCAGGATCGATAGTTTTGGGTAGTAATTTGTTGTCAACCATAATCTTTACTAGTTTGGTCATACCATTAATTAGCGCAGGATCGCTTTTATCAAGCAGTTTTTGATTTGCTTGTAAATTCGGTTGGCTTAGCCCTTTAAAGGCATCAAGGATTTGCTCAGGGGTGACTTTGGTACGCTTAGCCATTCGTGTTGCGGCATCTTGAGGATTTTTTTCAAAATAATCTAAGGCGCGAAATCGACCATCCACCAAAGCTTGAATCGTTTCGGGATTATTAGCGATCGCCTCCGTACTTACCGCTAAGGTATCGACAATTTCTCCAGGAATCTGACTGCTATCAAATAGTAATTTTGCCCCAGCCGCTAACAGCTTGATTCTCGCAGGCCCAAAAGTAACCACAGCATCTACTTTCCCCTCTTTGTAAGCGCGTTCGTGTTCCGTCAATTCCAAAGACACAATTTGAATATCTTTGGCAGTCATGTCATTTTTTTCTAATGCACGGGCGATGAAGAAAGCTCCGAGTGCAGTTGATTCCACGCCCACACGCTTACCTTTGAGAGCTTTCATGTCAGTGAATTCTGGCTTACCTAAGATCACATCACCGCCATTGGACACATCCATAATTGCGATAATCCGAATATTTTCTTGGGTAGCAGCGAGGACTAGGGCTTGATCGATTGATAGTCCTGCCCCTTCAATTTCTTTATTACGATAGGCGCGGACTTCCTCTGTGCCTGAAGGATAATCAACTAATCGGATCGGCTTGTCGTTATAGTAGCCCAAGTCCCGCGCCAGATATAAAGTCTCATATCCCGTCCAGAGGTTCGATCCGATGCGTAATGGGATGTTTGTTTGGGGAGTGCAGTTCGTTAAGGCGATCGCCATAGTAACTGTCAACAGACTCAGCATTGCATATTTTAGATTATGAGTAATTGCACTCATAACTCTAATGGGGATTTGTCTGAGCCATATATGGAATATGAAAAGAAATGATTTCATCTAATTTTTTATATGATCTTTTAAGGTTCTGATATTTTTTATAAATAGCTAAACATAGGGCATTATGTTTCTCATTAATCATAGATAAAAGTTCATGATATTTGTGTCGAGTACTTAATACTTCAAATAAATCGAACAAATTTATTTGAAGTATTAAATAAGCCTCATAGCTGTTTTGTCCCAATCTGAGCGAAGCCTAGTTATTAGACTTTAATCTGACTTGGGCTGACAACTATGATGATGACAGAAAAACCTTTGAAGTTACTGGGATTGGTCTAGCTATTTGCCGTAAAATTGCAGAGAGACACAATGGAACCTTAACCGCAGAAGGGAATCTCGAATAAGGCGCTACTTTTATTTTTACATTACCCATTTATCACCCCAAAGGAGAGCTTCACGATGACTAACAAAAGAAAAAGTATTACTATTTTAGTTGCCGAAGATGATGAAGATGACCGCTTGCTCATGCAAGATGCCTTAGAAGAAAATCGCCTTGCCAATGACTTGCATTTTGTTGGTGACGGGGTGGAGTTGTTAGACTATTTAAATCATCGAGGCGACTTCGCTGATCCTAAAAGTTCACCCCGTCCTAGTTTGATCCTATTGGATTTAAATATGCCCCGCAAGGATGGTAGAGAAGCCCTCAAAGAAATTAAAGCTGATCTAGAGCTTCGCCAAATCCCCATCGTAGTACTCACAACTTCTAAGGCTGAGGAAGACATCCTGAGAACTTACGATCTGGGTGTGAGTTCCTTCATCGCCAAGCCTGTTGTGTTTGACTCGATGGTTCAAATCATGAAGATGGTGGGATCTTATTGGTTTGAAATTGTAGAATTACCAGAACGAGCTGCCAAATAGGTTAATCATGTTTCGCCCATAGCGCAAAACATTAAGCACTTGCTGAGAAAAAATGTCCTATCAAGTTTATATACTCAGCCAACGTTGGCTGAGTGAAGTCAAAGCCACGGGTACTTTAATTAATAGCAAGGTTATTAAAAATCTTTATTCACCAGAAAACAATGCCACTAGAGATTTGTCGAGTCCTGCTCGTAGACGATGATGAAGATGACTATATTGTGGCTCGTGACTTTTTGAGCGAAGCCGAGCTATTAGACTTTAAACTGACTTGGATTGATAACTATGATGATGGATTAGTAGAGATTGGCAAAAAATGTCATGACATATATCTCTTTGATTTTCGCCTTGGCAAAGAGAATGGATTGGAATTAATGCAAGCTGCCATTAATATGGGATGCAACAAGCCGATAATTTTGCTGACGGGAGTTGGCGATCGCGAAATCGACCAAAAAGCAATGGCGCTCGGTGCATCGGACTATTTGGTTAAGGGAAACTTTTTGAGTGCAACTTTATTAGAACGCTCAATTATCCATGCGATTGAAAGAAAAACATCCGAAAATCACCAACTAAAACTAGTCTCAGAGTTAGCCACTGTCAACCAAGAGCTAAAAGACTTTGCTTATATCGTCTCCCACGATCTCAAGGCTCCATTACGGGGCATCGCGTCTCTAGCGGATTGGTTGCAAAATGATTATGGCGATCGCCTTGATGATGAAGGACGCGATATGCTGAGGCTGATGAGTGGTCGAGTAAGGCGGATGAGCGATCTCATTGATGGTGTATTGCAATATTCGCGGGTAAGTCGGGTAAAAGAAAATAAAACTCAAGTAAATCTTTTACGACTACTCCACGAAACGATAGATATGATTGCTGCGCCCGAAGGTATTCAAATTGCGATCGATACAGAATTGCCGACTTTAACAGTTGAAAAGACGCGAATTCAACAGGTGTTTCAAAATTTGATTGGCAATGCTGTCAAATATATGGGTAAGCTAGAAGGAGAAATTCACATCGGTCATTCAGAAAAAGATGACTATTGGGAATTTTATGTCAACGATACGGGGATGGGAATCGAGACTAGACATTTTGACAAGGTATTCCAGATCTTTCAAACTCTAGTGCCGCGCGATCAATCTGAAAGTACGGGGGTGGGATTAGCGATCGTCAAAAAAATTGTCGAAGCCTATGATGGTAAAATTTGGCTAAACTCCGAAATCGGTAAAGGTAGTACATTTTGTTTTACGCTACCAAAATCGGAAGCTCTGGTTGAGGTAAACAAATCATGAGAAGTTTCGATCCGATTTTACTCGTAGAAGATGATCTGCTCGATATTATGACCCTCAAACGTGGTTTAAGAGATATCCATGCCGAGAATCCCCTCTATGTCAGATATGATGGAGAATCAGCTCTAGAGTTTTTGCGAGATTCAAGTAATCCAGTCCCTGCATTAATTCTATTGGATTTAAATATGCCAAGGATGAATGGGCTGGAGTTTCTCAAAATCCTCAAATCCGATTCCGATTGGTGCAAAATTCCTGTAGTGATCTTGACTACCTCTCAAGAAGAACAGGATCGCCTTACCAGCTTTGAGTTAAGCGCCGCAGGTTATATCGTTAAGCCCTTGGAATATCCTGATTTTGTCGAAAAGTTGCTTGTTCTTTATCAGTATTGGCGCTTAAGTGAAATTCCTAATTTAATTAGCTAATTTATTGCTTTATCTCGTTTAAAACTTTAGCCATGAACTCTTCAACATTCCACTATAATTCAACCAAACTTCATCTTCTATTCGTAGATGATGATCAGATTGATCGCCTAGCATTTACGCGCTATGTAAAACAATTGGGATTGCCATACGAATATACGCTAGCAAGCTCGTTATCAGAGGCGTTAGAGATTCTTAGCGATCGCACATTTCAAATAGCGATTCTCGATTACAACTTAGGCGATGGTCATTCTAGTGAGCTATTTCCGATTCTTAAAGAACAAAATTGTCCATTTGTGATCTCGACAGGTAGTGGGGACGAGGAAACGGCGGCAAGATTGATGAGTCAGGGGGCTGCGGACTATCTGATTAAAGATCCCGAACGCAACTACCTTAAAATTTTACCCGCAACCATCGATAAAACATTGAGTCGCCATCAAACCAAGGGGCAATTACAGTTACTCAACCGTGCGATGCAGAGCATCAAAGATAGTATCTACATTTTAGATAGCAAAGGAAATTTGCAATATATCAACAATACTCTTGCCGAATTGAGTAATATTTCTCCCGAAGAGGTGATTGGGCAACCCATCCAAGTTTTAAAACAACCTTATCTATACACAGAATGGTTGCGACATATTCGCACTTGTTCTGACGAGAATAGGATAACCGAAGCAGAAGTTTTAATGTTGCGCGCCGATGGTACAAATTTTTGGGCTTTAGTATCCGAATCTTTGGTTATCGAAAATATGCACATAAGTAGGGTAGGTGTAATTCGTGATGTCACTTCTCTAAAGACAATCGAACTTGAATTGCGAAACTCTCAAGAAGGCTTGGAAAATATTGTTGAGGAACGTACTAGTCAATTACAACAAGCGATCGCGGGATTGCAGCAAGAAAATCAAGCACGCTTAAAAATTGAAGAGTCATTGCGATCGAGTCGAGATCAACTTCAGCAACAACAGGAATTTTTTAAATTAGTCATTGATAGTAATCCCAATATGATATTTGTCAAAGATTGGGATGGCAAATTTTTGCTAGCGAATCAAGCGATCGCGGATTTACGTAGCCTTACTGTTGAAGAATTATTAGGAAAAAATGATATAGATCTCAACATCCTTCCAGAAGAAGCAGAACGCTATCTTCAAGAAAATCGGCAAGTAATCGAAACTCAACAGAACCTATTTCTGCCCGAAGAAAAAGTTTATCGAGATGATGTTGGCAAGCAATGGCAGCAATGGCAAAAACGACCGATTAGATTGCCAAACTCAAATGATTTAGGTGTTTTAGGCGTTGGCATCGATATTACGGATCTTAAGGAGAGTGAACTTTCTTTACAGGAGAGTCAGAAACGCTTTGAGTCTCTAGCTGCTGTTGCGCCTGTGGGCATTTATCGCACTAATACCACTGGTGATGCGATCTACCTCAACGATCGCTGGTGTGAGATCGCAGGCTTGACCGTAGAAGAAGCGTCTGGCCCTAACTGGGCGAGAGCATTGCATCCAGACGATCGCGAAAAAGTTGGAGCAGAATGGTATGCCTCCGTACAGGAGCACCGCCCGTTTGAGCTTGAATGCCGTTTTCAAAAGCCCGATGGCACTATAACTTGGGTACTTTCACGAGCCAGAGCCGAACGCGATATCTATGGCGAAATCATTGGCTATGTGGGGACGATTACCGATATTAGCGATCGCAAACACGCCGAGACAGTCTTACAAAAACTAGTAACAGGAACTGCCGCCGTTACAGGAGCCGACTTTTTTGTGGAATTGGTGCGTCACATTGCTGAGGCTCTTGATGTCACCTACGCTCTCGTGACCGAATTTGTTGGAGATCGCTTGGTTACATTAGGATTCTGGGCAAATGGCAGCTTACAACCTTCTATTTCCTATCTGCCAGCCCAGACTCCCTGCGAAATTTCTTTGCAAGAGGGACAATATCATTGTGAGCAATATGTCTCAAAAATCTTTGTGGAAGATCTTGACCTTGTGACCATGAAAGCTGAAAGCTACTTGGGAATTGCCTTGAAAGATGATCATGGCAGAGCTATTGGTAATCTTTGTATTTTAGATACGCAGCCTATTTCCGAAATCAAACGGGTTGAAGCGATCGGCATTTTGCAAGTATTTGCGGCGAGAGCATCGGCGGAATTACAGCGCAAAAATGTTAACGAATCCCTCAATCGCTTAAATCAAGAGTTAGAGATGCGTGTACAACAACGTACTCAAGAACTACAAGAACGGGAGGAACAACTTCGGGATTTCTTTGACAATGCTACTGATTTAATTCAAAGTGTGACTCCAGAAGGACGCATCTTATTTGCGAATCGAGCATGGAAAGAAACCTTGGGTTATAGCGAAGTCGAGCTAGAAAATTTATCGATTTTTCAAATCATCCATCCCGAAGACCTTAATCATTGTCAGAGCGCGATGCAAAATCTATTTGCAGGTGAGCAATGTGTAAGTATCGAAACAAGATTTATAACTAAAGATGGTCGAGCGATCCTTGTTGAAGGGAATGTAAATTGTCAACTAAAAGATGGCGTACCAATCGCCACAAGAGGAATCTTTAGAGATGTCACGGAACGTAAACAAGCCCAAAAAGCCCTAGAAGAATCGCAAAGATTGCTACAAACCGTCCTCGACGCTTTCCCTCTGGCGGTATTTTGGAAAGATCGTCAATCAGTTCTATTGGGCTGCAACCAACTTTTTGCCCAAACAACTGGAGTAGCTGCGCCTCTGGAAGCTATCGGCAAAACTGACTTTGACTTTTCCTCCACTGAAGAGGAGGCTCTTAAATATATCAAAGATGATCGAGCCGTAATGGAGTCTGGAATCTCGCAGATCGGCATTCAAGAAACGATTACCTTACCCAATGGTCAGTTAAACTGGATCGAAACCAATAAAATCCCTCTGCGAGATAAATTGGGAGAAATTGTTGGCGTAGTCGGTACGTTTCAGGACATCACCGATCGCAAGCTTGCCGAGGAATCTCTAGCTGAGAGTGAAGCATTTAATCGCCAATTAGTAGAAGAATTTCCCATCGGGCTAGCGAGTTGTCGAATGGATGGGCAATTAGTATTTGTCAATGCAGCATTTGCCAAAATATCAGGAAGAACTGTCGAAGAAACTCTTCAACTTAAGCCTGAAGAGATTACTCCAACTAAATATGCGGAGCAAGAAGCCGAACAATTACGACTGTTAGAAGAGAATGGTCGCTATGGCCCTTATGAAAAAGAATACATTCATAAGGATGGATATCTTGTGCCAGTTCTTTTGTCGGGATTAATAATTCTTCAAAATGGAGAGCTTTTGATTTGGTCTAGTGTGCAAGATATTAGCGATCGCAAACAAGCTGAGGCACAGTTACAGTTAGCTAACGAAGAGCTAATGCGAGCTACTCGCCTCAAAGACGAGTTTCTCGCCAATATGAGCCATGAGCTGCGTACACCGCTCAATTCTATTTTAGGAATGACTGAGATACTCCAAGAGCAAATATTTGGCATCATGAATGATAGACAGCTCAAGTCATTGCAGACTATTGAGCATAGTAGTACGCATCTTTTATCATTGATCAATGACATTCTTGATGTCGCAAAAATTGAATCTGGACAGGTTATCTTAGATTTATCCTCTACTAGGATAGAGAGCTTATGTAAAGCTAGTCTGTCATTTATCAAGCAGCAAGCACTGACAAAAAGAATTCAACTAACACTGAGAGTTCCAAAGAATTTGCCAGAAATACTGCTAGATGAGCGTCGCATCCGTCAAGTCTTAATCAATCTTCTGAATAATGCTGTTAAATTCACTTTAGAAGGAGGCACAATCACTTTAGAAGTATCGCAAGTTCAACTTAATGAAGATACAACCAATCCAGCGACTCCAAATTATTTAAAAATAGCTGTGATTGATACAGGAATAGGTATCTCAGCAGAGAATATCCAGAAACTATTTCAGCCTTTTATCCAAATCGATAGTGCTTTGAACCGTCAATATACTGGTACTGGTTTAGGTTTAGCTTTAGTCAAAAGGATTGTCGAACTTCACGGAGGCAGCATAGAACTCACCAGCGAATTGGGTGTCGGGAGTCGCTTTGCGATTAATCTTCCCTTTAATACAGGAGATCCTATCCTCGAAGTACAAAATGAGTATGACTTGACAGAGCAATCTCTGATAGATAAAAGCCAAACTGACAGCCCAAGCTCGCCCTTAATCTTACTTGCAGAAGATAACGAAGCTAATATCGGTACTTTCTCCAGCTACCTAAAAGCTAAGGGCTACCGACTTGTATTCGCTACAGATGGACAACAAGCTATCGACCTTACGAAAGAGCATCATCCTGACTTGATTTTGATGGATATTCAGATGCCAGTTATGGATGGATTAACAGCTATTGAGCAAATTCGTCTCGATCCTAATCTGGCGGATATTCCAATTATTGCGCTGACGGCTCTGGCAATGACAGGCGATCGCGAAAAATGTCTGGCAGCTGGAGCAAATGAATATCTGACAAAACCCCTTAAGCTTAAGCAATTGGATACTAGTATTCAACAAGTTTTAAGTGCAGAGAAAAAGTAATGTGTGTAATGTGTGATTTTTGGGTTTCGTTCTAGCCTTAACATTTCTAGACTTGAAATATATGAGAAAAAGTTTATCTAAAAATAAGTCCATCAATTCATTTAAGTTAGGAGATTTTGGGCTTTCTTCTATTGGTACGCGATTATTTTTATCAATAATGACACCTGTTACTATCGGATTAGCTGGATTAGGGACTCTATTTTATTTTTATTTGGAGGCTGACAAACTACGCCATTTAACTGCGGAAGCAGATCTCAAAGTTAGAGAAATAGATACTGAGCTTCGTAACAGTGAGGTTTTTTTAAAGAGCTTAGTCGTAGCAACTATCAATTTACAAAATAACGGGGTGCGATCGCCATCTGCATACGACCAACTAGTTCTTTCATCTATGTCTGCTCGTCCCAAACTGATTACTGGCTTTGGCGTGATGCAGACTCCAAATGGCTTGGTAGATCGCCAGTGGTTTGGACCTTATATCGAAGAGTCGCTACCAAATCGAGGCGTTAAACTTCCCGAAGATGCCAATTATAGTCTGGTGGAACTTTGGCAAGTAGAGAAATATCCTGAGTTACAATATTATGCTGATGCTATTAAGGAGAACAAGTATTTTTGGTCAAAGCCATATATTAATGCAGTTTATCCAGTTCCATTGGTGACGTTTGCGGGGCCAATTCGCGATCGCAATGGTAACTTGATTGGGATAGTGAATGGCGATATTAACATTAGAGATCTTAACCTTAACCAGCAAATTGCCTTCAAGGACGGTGGATATTCGGTGTTTGTCACTCAAGAGGGAATACTCTTAGGCTATGCACCTGAACCTAACAAAGCATCTCATCTAGAAAATATTGCATCAATTCCCTCATTGAAAGTTGTTTGGGAGCAGATTCAATATGCATTAGCTCACGGGAAATCTCAAGGATATTTCAAATCAGATACGACACAAAGCTATTGGGTTTATCAGAGAGTTCCCAGTAGTCAATGGGTGATGTTGCATTCTATACCCTATGATACGGTTATCAAGCCTGCGCTATTGCTCTCTTTCAGTCTAACTTTCTCAGCAGCGATTACCGTAGCTTTTGTTGTGATGCTATTTGTCCGTTATCTAAACCGTCGAATGCAACCAATTTTAGAGGCTTGCGACGAGACACTCATGGGGGGCGATGAGCAAATTAGTGCCAAAGATGAAATTAGTCGCTTATCAATAGCCTTCTTCAATATGATGGATCGCCAAAAGAATCTTTTGCAGCAATTGCAACAGGCCAATATCCAACTAATTGAATCTCATCGGCTGAAGGATAGTTTTTTGGCGAATATGAGTCATGAATTGCGGACTCCACTCAATGCTATCTTGGGCATGACGGAAGGACTGCAAGATAGCGTGTTTGGCACGGTGAATGATCGCCAACTTAAAGCATTGCAAATTGTCGAAAGCAGCGGCAACCATCTTCTCGAATTGATTAACGACATTTTGGACTTGGCAAAAATTGAGTCTGGACAAATTGAGCTAGATTGTGCTCCCGCTTCACTCCCTCCGATAGTTCAATCAAGTTTAGAATTTGTAAAGCCACAGGCATCAAAAAAACAAATTCAAATAGCAATCAAACTTGCACCTAATCTTCCCGATCTGCTAGTAGATAAACGACGTATGCGTCAAGTGTTAATCAATCTGCTCAATAATGCAGTCAAATTTACACCGACTGGAGGATCAGTTACCTTAGAAGTCACACAACTGCCTTCTATCCTAAATAAAACAATAGATACGGCAGATACAGCACAAGACTATCTACAGATTGCTGTAAGCGATACAGGTATAGGCATCGCGCCAGAAAATATCCAGAAACTATTTCAGCCCTTTACTCAAATCGATAGTGCCTTAAACCGCCAATTTGAAGGAACAGGATTGGGGCTTGCATTGGTAAAGCGTATTGTCGAGCTTCATGGTGGTAGTGTCAGCTTAAGCAGCAAACTGGGCGTAGGCAGTTGCTTTACAATCATGATACCTTGTCTGCCTCTATCAAACTCCCAAACTGAAATAGTTACAGAAAATCTGCCAGTTAAGAAAGCAGAACTAGAACTCTCAATCACTGATAAAGATATCAAGCAAGATTTTCTGATATTGATTGCAGATGATGATGATGTCAATTCTAAGACAATTTCGAGTTACCTTAAAGCTAAGGGTTATCAAATTCTATTAGCAAATGATGGACAAGAAGCGATCGCCATTACTAAAGCCCATAAACCTGACTTGATTTTGATGGATATTCAAATGCCAGTCATGGACGGTTTAGAGGCAACTCGGCAGATCCGTCTCGATCCGAATCTGGTTGATATTCCAATTATTGCGCTGACGGCTCTAGCGATGACAGGCGATCGCGAAAAATGTCTGGCAGCAGGAGCAAATGAATATATGACAAAACCAGCTAAGTTGAAAGAGCTTGTTGCTGCGATCAAAAGCTGCTTGTAAGCAAATGGTAGAAACCCAAAACAAAAGTGGCGGCACGAAGCGCCGCCACTTTTGTTTTGGGTTTTATCTTTTTTATTGCTATAGAACCCACATTCCGCTCCCAAAAAGAAGCGCAAAATAATTAGAATAGGAAAAAAGCAAGGATAGAAACAGGAGGGAGATATCAGAAAC
>NZ_PDDM01000043.1 GCF_002914585.1 Pseudanabaena sp. BC1403 | reverse complement strand
AAACCTGTCTCCTGTTCTGTTGTTCGTTAATTGTCTATCCTAAGATCCTCCATCTTTTGGCTTCTTTTTATTCATGCAACAACGCCCTTGGTTTTCGTAAATGTACAAGAGGTTTTTTTACAGTACTGAAAGAGATTCTACTTTGGAGAACTTTCCTTAATAAGATTCAGAATTCATACACTATTCTAACTAATTGTGAGCATTCACTAGTTAGTGTTACTTAACTTAGTAAATCGCATTATGAAAATTACCAGCGATTATTTTTGATGGAGTTAATGCGTCAATGCGTTACTAGACAAGGTAATTAAACTTCTATATTAAGTATTAATTCTATCTTTCTCCTAAGCCTATAGACGATACTTCTCATTAATGAGTCTATGTGATTATAGACACCACCAAATTGCTATAGAACTGTAATAGGATCGATCAAAATCAATAGTTCACAAATTTCCAAATAAGTGTTGGCAATGGAATGGTTATGAAATCCGTATTGAATCCACAAGAATTAACAGGACTATCAGAGCAAGAAGTTAGCCAACGCTTGCAAACTGAGGGGTATAACGAATTACCAACAAGCGATCGCCGCAATATTTGGGGAATCATTCTTGAAATTGCCAGCGAACCAATTTTCTTGCTATTGCTGGGTTGTGGTGGCATTTATCTGTTTTTAGGTGATACTCAAGAAGCACTAATATTACTCGGTTTTGTCTTCTTTATTGTAGGAATTAATCTTTATCAAGAACAAAAAACCGAGAAGTCTCTGGAAGCTTTGCGAGATCTATCGAGTCCTCGCGCTCTTGTGATTCGTGATGGCGATCGCAAACGGATTGCAGGTCGAGAAGTGGTGCGCGGTGATTTGATTGTGCTCGCTGAAGGCGATCGCGTCCCTGCGGATGGGGTTTTGCTATGGTCAACTCACCTCACAGTTGATGAATCGCTATTGACAGGTGAATCCCTCCCTGTGCGAAAAGCGGCTGTCAATGATCAAGTTGATCTACCTGCTAATCGCCCTGGTGGTGATGATTTACCCTATGTTTATTCAGGGACATTAGCTGTCCAAGGACAAGCGATCGTTGAAGTCCAAGCCATTGGTCAAAAGACAGAAATGGGTAAAATTGGCAAGGCTTTGCAAACTATCGAGCAAGAAGACTCGAAACTCCAAAAGGAAACGCGACGAATTGTTAAGCAACTGACGATCATTGCGATCGCTATTTGTGTTGCCGCAGTGGTCATCTATGGAATTACTCGTGGTGATTGGCTAAATGGAGTACTAGCTGGCTTGGCGTTGGGAATGGCAATTTTGCCTAATGAAATCCCCGTAGTTTTAGCAATCTTTTTAGCATTGGGAGCATGGCGATTTTCGCAACAAAATGTGCTTACCCGCCGTATTCCTGTGGTGGAAACTCTTGGCTCGGCAACAGTGCTTTGTGTTGACAAGACAGGCACGCTCACGCTCAATCAAATGACCGTACAGCAATTATTTGTTTATCAAGAAGAATCAAATAATCCCGCATTTTACGACCTCACTTTGCATAAGCAGGAATTATTACCTGAAGACTTCCATCTTTTGATTGAATATGGCATTCTTGCTAGTCGCAAAGATCCTTTCGATCCGATGGAAAAAGCACTGAAATTGGTTGGGCAAGAATTGCTCTCAGGAACAGAACATCTCCATGAGGATTGGGATACTCTACGTGAATATCCCTTGTCGGGGACATTACGAGCTATGTCATGTGTATGGGAACCCAGCGAAGGTGGGGAAAAAGAAATTGCCGCTAAAGGTGCACCTGAAGCGATCGCTGATCTCTGTCACTTTAGTCCTGAAGCGATCGCCAATCTAGAAAAACAAGTTAATGTCATGGCATCCTCAGGATTGCGTGTTTTGGGGGTTGCCAAAGGATTTCTCTCTAAAGATAGCGATCGTCATGTTTCTCCTGCTGATGGTTCCTTACCTGCCGATCAGCATGACTTCGATTTTAAATTTATTGGTTTGGTTGGCTTATCAGATCCCGTCCGTCCTACCGTTGCACATGCGATCGCCGAATGCTATCAAGCAGGAATTCGCGTGGTGATGATTACAGGTGACTATCCTTCCACAGCTCAAAACATCGCGATGCAAATAGGGCTGTCAGGCGGTGAAGTGATTACAGGTACTGAACTTGAACAGATGACGGAAGAACAACTGCGATCGCGCATTCGCAGTACTAACATCTTTGCTCGTGTCGTGCCTGAACAAAAACTATTGATTGTGAATGCACTGAAACAAAGTGGTGAAATTGTAGCAATGACAGGTGATGGCGTTAATGATGCGCCTGCGCTCAAAGCTGCAAATATTGGTATTGCCATGGGCGGAAGAGGTACTGATGTGGCCAGAGAATCCGCTGATCTTGTTTTGCTAAATGATGATTTCAACTCGATTGTTGCCTCTGTCAAGCTTGGTCGCCGCATCTTTGACAACCTCAAAAAAGGCATGGCATATACTCTCGCCGTTCACATTCCGATTGCAGGCATATCTCTAGTACCAATCATCATGCAATGGCCCCTAGTACTCCTGCCAATTCATATTGCTTTTCTCCATCTCATCATCGATCCTGCATGTACGATCGCCTTTGAAGCTGAACCTGCCGAAGCTAATGTCATGCAGCGCCCTCCCCGTAATCCCAAGGAGCCACTATTTGATAAACGAACTCTAAGATTAGCCTTTTTTCAAGGCTTGAGTGTCTTGGGAGTATTAGTCATTGTCTATTCAGTCGCCTACTATCAAGGGCATTTTGCCCCCGATGTCACCCTTTGTAGCGCAAAAGCTTGTGGAGCAAGAAGCTTAGTCTTCACTACGCTGATTGTTTCTAATCTCGCCATGATTCTCACCAATCGCTCATGGACAAAAACAATTTTCAGTACGATGCGGATTTCCAATCCCTCAATCTGGTGGATTATTGGTGGCGGTGCAGCATTCCTCGGCTTAATTCTCTATATTCCATTTTTAAGACAACTCTTCCAGTTTTCCTATCTCAATTTCGAGGATTTAGCGATCGCTCTGTTATCAGGTATTGCCAGCGTAATTTGGTTTGAACTACTAAAATGGAAAACTACTTCCTAAAGAAAATTAGAGGGAGTACAAAGTACTCCCTCTAATTTTCTTTAGAGATTGCTGTGCTCTGGAAACTAAGGCTTCGTCAATTATCTTAACGATCTCCAATAGGCATATAAGTTACATCATGGAGCCCCGTATATACCTGCGTTGGGCGGAAAAGACGGTTGTCTGATAGTTGCTCCTTCCAGTGAGCTAGCCAACCAGGAACACGGGCGATCGCAAAAATAGTCGTAAACAAATTACTAGGAATACCAAGCTTTTTGTAAACCAATCCTGAATAGAAATCCACATTTGGGTGAATTCCTTTACTAGATAATTTCTCAAAGGCTTGTTTTTCTAATTCTAGGGCAATGTCATAGTAAGGATCATGACCAAACTCGTCGAACATTTTATGCACTAAGTCCTGTAAAACGATCGCACGAGGATCTTTGACTTTATAAATACGATGTCCGAAGCCCATGAGCTTTTCTTTGCGCTCAATTTTGCGCTCAAGGTACGCAGTCACATTCTCAACCGAGCCAATCTCTTCGAGCATCATCATTACTTGCTCATTAGCGCCGCCATGCAAAGGGCCAGCAAGAGTACCGATCGCCGAAGTCATCACGGCATAGGGATCAGTTAGCGTCGAAGCAGTTACCAAGGCTGCAAAGGTGGAGGCATTAACTGTGTGCTCTGCATGAAGGGTGAGACACACATCGAAAATATAGGATGCGAGAGGATCGGGAACCTGCTCATTTAACATGTATAGAAAATTAGAGGCATAGTCCAAATCATCGCGGGGCATCACAGGATCATTACCTTGACGCATCATGTGAAAAGCCGCTACCATCGTTGGCACTTTTGCTAGCAGTCTTACTGTCGCCTGATAAATGTAGTCTGCATCATGGAAATTACCCAGAGGATAGAACATCCCTAATGCTGCGACACTTGTTTGCAGTGCATCCATCGGATGAGCATTATCGGGAAATGACTTAATCATGTCGCGAATGCGATACTTAATTCTTCTTCTATGGGTGAGATCATGCTCAAATTCTTGTAGTTGCGTAGCTTTTGGCAATTCACCGAAAATTAGTAAGTAGCTGGTTTCAAGGAAATGGCTATGCTTGCAAAGATCCTCAATGCGGATACCTCGATATTCCAGCAAACCTGCTTGACCATCAACATAACTTATATTTGACTGGGTTGCAGGAACCCCCTCTAAACCAGGCTTATATTCTCCGATCGCCATATTTTAGCTACCTTACAAGATTAATTTTGTTTATTTCTTAGCTTATTTTATCGTTATGTATGCTTATGAATGTACATACCTAACAATAAGCCGAAATATTAAGAGAGGACGCTTTGCGTCCTCTCTTAATATTTCGGCTTTAAGCTGGAGCTATTGGAAAGGATTGTTACCTTGCTTGCCAAATAGGGAAGCTTCACCCTTGATTACAGCTTTGCCAAGATTAAAAGCTGCCCATGCAGCTACCAAAACGATGGGACCTAACACTATTAATACTCTTAAATCCATATGTTTATACCGATTAACTAGAAAAATTGATTTTAGTACTCATTATGACAGCAAATCTGAAAGTTGAACCCTAAAAAGTCTATGAGCGAGCAAAGCTCGCTCATAGACTTTTTAGGGCTTTACCAATTCGTGATATATGTCGTTTGTTTAAATTTTGATTTTTATGGAATACTGGCAAGCTTTTGTTTTAGGGATCGTGCAAGGACTAACTGAATTTTTGCCGATTAGTAGCACAGCTCATTTGAAGGTAGTTCCTGCGATTTTGGGATGGAAAGATGCTGGTCTATCCTTTGATGCTGTGATTCAACTTGGCAGTATTGCCGCAGTTGTCGGCTATTTCTGGAAAGATCTTAGCAATATTACACTAGGCAGTATCAAAGCCGTCCGATCGCAAAACTACAAGTCCCAAGAATTTAAGTTGGCAGTGGCGATCGCTCTCGGAACAATCCCAATTTTATTTGGTGGCTTACTAATTAAAATTTTTGTCCCAGACTATGACAAATCACCTTTGAGGAGTCTGACCGCGATCGCGATCGCCTCAATAGTAATGTCCAGTTTGCTTGCCCTAGCGGAGATATTGGGTCAGCGTGGCAAAACTGAGAAACGCCAATTTCATAGAGTTCGAGTAATTGACGGCATTTTAATGGGTGTAGCGCAAACAATGGCACTTGTGCCAGGGGTATCGCGTTCAGGCTCGACTTTAACCGCAGGTTTGTTTTTAGGATTAGATCGCGTTGCTGCAACTAGGTTTTCCTTTTTGCTAGGTATTCCTGCGATCACCATTGGTGGGCTGGTTGAGTTAATCAGCTTGATTAAAAAAGGTTTTGGTGACGTTGGTTTAGGACAGCTTTTGATCGGGCTATTATCATCGGTGATTTTTTCGTACTTAGCGATCGCATGGTTACTGAAATTCTTCCAAACACACACGACTTGGGTATTCGTAATATATCGATTAATTTTTGGAGCGTTATTACTTACAGGTGTTGGTTTAGGTTGGCTCAAATAAAACCCAAAAAGTAAAGAAGGCACGCTGCGCGTGCCTTCTTTACTTTTTAAAATAAATTTTCGCCAAGCGAAAATTTATTTGTTTATTTCATGTATAGTTATAGATCGCACGATCTTTCATGCTCGGATCGGGTTATTTAGAAAAATTGGCGGAATTAGGTGAAACTAATTTCCCAATACCTGTACGGCATCTACTGAATATTTAAACACCATGAGTTACGCAATCATTGAAACAGGCGGTAAGCAATATCGCGTCGAAGTCGGCAGATTTTATGACGTTGAGCTACTTGAAGCCGAAGAAGACAGCAAACTGTCTATTGATAAAGTTTTGTTTGTCAATATGGAAGGTGCCATTTCGATTGGTCAGCCCCTAGTTGATAGCGCAAGCGTAGAAGTTACTGTAATGCGCCATCACAAGGCGAAAAAAGTAATCGTTTACAAAATGCGTCCTAAGAAAAAAACTCGCAGAAAGAACGGTCACCGTCAGCCGATGACTCGGATCATGGTAGAAGCAATTAACCTAAGCGGTAAGGCTGCTTAAACCAACTCAAGCAAATGTCGCATCGCGACATTTGCTTGAGTCATTTTTTGATTAGCACTTTTTAGAGGATACAAACTAAATGGCACATAAGAAGGGTACAGGTAGTACAAGAAACGGGCGTGACTCTAATGCTAAACGCCTTGGCGTAAAGCGTTACGGCGGTCAAGTCGTTAAGGCTGGAAGCATCCTAGTCCGTCAACGCGGTACAAAGTTTCACCCAGGCAATAACGTCGGGCGTGGTAGCGATGACACATTGTACGCAACCGTTGATGGCGTTGTGACTTTTGAGCGTTTTGGCAAAACCCGTAAGAAAATTAGCGTTTATGCGCCTGTAGCTGTCGAAGTTGCAGAGGCAGAAGTTGCTTAAAACAAAAAAGAGGGTGCGCTTTGCGCATCCTCTTTTTTGTTTTAGGGGCTGTACTTTGTACAGCCCCTATTTTTGTGTTCTTACTGATTCATAATGCTGCAAAAGGTTTCTGAGCTTATCGATCTGAATAGGTTTACTGATGTAATCATTCATTCCTGCGTCACGACAGAGATTTTGATCGTCATCGGTGGCATTTGCCGTCATAGCAATGATTGCAATTGGAGGAAGTTGTGTTTGTGATTCCAGATTACGAATATATTTGGTTGTCTCCAAACCATCCATCTCAGGCATTTGAATATCCATCAGGATCAGATCGTAGCCTGTGTTGGCGATCGCTTTAACTGCTTCGGCACCGTTGTTAACTATATCGGCTTGATATCCCAGATGGTTTAACACTCGTTTGGCTACCTTTTGGTTGACAGGGTTATCTTCGGCTAAGAGTATTCTGAAACTAGATGCAGTCGGATCGAGTTTGCCTGAGGTATCCATAGGTATCTAGCCCATAATTTGTGGTACGCGGAAAAAGTCTTCTTCGCGATCAGGTGCACAGTTAAGTAAGACCTCGCGATCTGTAAAGGGTTGCAATATGTCGGGGCGAGTAATATTGATGGTATTAACGGCTCTGGTTGTTGGTTCAACCCCTTCTAACAGAGGATCGAGTTCATTTAACTGTTGGAAGTAGTCCAAAATGCTATCTAGCTGCTTAGTAAAAGAAATTTCTTCAGCTTCAGTTAACTGTAAACGCCCTAAATGGGCAACGTGGCGAACTTGCTCTCTATCAATCATGTTTTTTATATAAGTGTTAGCCAATAATTATCTTTAAAATTAAGAGGGATTAAGCGCCTTGATTAAAGATTGGGGAAAAGAACTATGCAAATCTTATGCGAATTTTAAAAAACAGTCTAAAAGAATAAATTAATGTCGGCTCTACCAGTAGTTTTTAGCCAGTTTTGGGCTTCGATGTAGTTGTTAGGCGCAAGGCGAATCGCCCTCACCCAATGGTCGGCTGCAATGTTGAAATATTTTTCAGATTGTTCTTCATCCTGAGCATTTTCGCCTTTATGGTGATAAATCACCGCCACGTTATTGAGAGCTTGTGGCATCCGAGGATTAAGATCGATCGCCTGTTCATAAAACTCTAGCGCTTTATCATGATCACCGTTGCTGGCATGAATTAAGCCCATGTTGTAATACACATAGCTGCGATCGTAGGAATTTTCCTCAAGCTTAAGAGCTTCTTCGTAGTTAGCTAATGCTTCGGCATACTCGCCATCACCTTGCGCAGACATGCCATCTCGATAGTAAGCAAAGGCTTCTTTTTCTTTCTGACTGGCAGGAAAGAGTTTTAAAATCGTGTCGGCAATAACGGTAAAGGTTTGATCGACGAAGTTGTCATTACGTTGCGATCTAGGCATAGTTCTTTATAAATTTGCAGTCAGTTGTTAATTAGCATATCAAAATTAAAACCAATAAAGTTAAGACACCCGCGAAGCGGGTGTCTTAACTTAGCTAGATGCACTTGTGTAAAACTTCAATGCAAATCGCCAAAATTGATTTGAAACATAAAGTAATCCGATCGCTAAAAACATCGAACCGAGGATCCATATAGCTTCACCTCGCCCCAGAAGCGTTTCGGCTGGGATCGTTGTCAAAAATGCGATCGGGACAATGAAGGTAAAAAAGAAACGATAAGAGGCGGGATAGGCTGCCATCGGATAGCGACCTGCCTCCATTAGGCCGCGTAAAACTTCGGTAACGTTATAAATTTTTACAAACCAGATACTAGTTGCTCCGAGCATGAACCAAATGCTGTAAAGACTAATGCAGCCAAAAGTCAGGGGGATTAAGCCCAAAAAATAATTGCTCAAACTTAATCCCAGTTTGTTGCCCGCATAGACCAGAATGCCGACTCCAAAAATTAAATTAGGAAATCCCCAAGGTGAGATCGCTCTTGCCGATAGCCAAAACTGGCTACTTATTGGTTTTAAAAGCACAAAATCTAATGTCCCTTTTTGGACATGATCTACGATTTTGCTTAAGTTTGGTGCGAGAAAGGTGCTAGAGAAGCCTTCAAGGATTGTGAATATTCCAAGCACAACGATCGCTTCTTCCCATTTCCAACCTGCGAAAGAGTAACCAGTGCGATAAAACAAAAATAGTCCGAACAAACTTCCTGCCAAATTGCCAATACTGCTTAGGGCTGCGATCGCAAAGTTAATCCGATATTCGAGTTCAGCAGCGATCGCGGTTGACCAGAAAAGTTTTAAGGCTTGTATATATCTACTCATATTGACTTGCTCACTACAAATTGCGAAGAACAGCCTAGCCATTCTTCGCAATTAGTGATTTCTGCAATTAATATAGGCTTAGGCGTAGCCACGACCCCTAGGGCGATCGTTACTACGTTCAGCACGAGGCTTAGCCTTATTAACGCGAAGGGTTCGTCCCATCCATTCAGCTTCGTTCAGCGCCGCGATCGCCGCTTCTTCTTGAGCATCGTCCTCCATATCCACGAAGGCGAAACCCCGAACCCGACCTGTTTCTTGGTCGGTGGGCAATTGCACACGCTTTACAGTGCCGTAGTCTGAAAAGACGCTTGTTAAGTCGTCTTTAGCAGCTTGATAAGACAAATTTCCAACGTAAATAGTCACAGTCAGTTCGCTCCAAAAAAGAGATCGATATAATAATTTAGCCAGTCTTCGGAAAAGACTCGCTCGATCCGAGATCTCACAAATCCAACCTAAATTTCAGCTTTGATATAGTTTACCGTTTACCCGCAACAATTTGCGTAGGCTGTATTACAAAGCTTTGTGCAACTAATGGTAAAGAGATTCCTAAGCTTTAAAAAGCTCTACAAATTCCTTACTAAAAGCGTTACCTCTGATGATTTACGATTGCTTGTAGCAAAAGATTTCAAGATGTATCTCAAAATTTCCGTCCAAAGACATAGGCTAAATCAATTAGACAATCCTCAATTTAGAGGCTAAATTGCCAAGCTACTTAACAAAAAACAAGAAATTTTAATAGTTGAGCATCGCCTCTTAATCTTTTTGATTTTGATCTGTCATATCCTAATTAGCAAAAGCTATAGAGCTCCGTTTTGAATCACCTTGACGTTGAATACAATTTTCAAAAAATATGAGCAATCGAAATCATTTACTTGCTTTTGTATTGACAGCTAGCTTAGGAGCTTGTATCTCCCCATCAGCAAGTCAGCCATCAAAACCGAGCTTAACCCAGCAAAATGCTGTACAGATTACATTGCAAGCAAAAATTCCCAAACAAGGTATTAAAGCAATTACGCCGCAAATGATGGAAAGAGCCAAACTCGTTTTGGAAAATCGCATTAATGGTTTAGGAATTTCTGGAGCATCTGTTGAGATTGTTGGTAGTAATCAGTTGGTGGTGAAATTACCAAGTGTAAAAGATCCTACTCAAGCTAAGCGGGTGATTGGGACAGATGGTCAGCTTGATTTTTGCAAACAGAAAAAAGGGACAGAAAATGAGTTAACGGCAAGATTGCAGATGCGGCAGGAAGTTAGGGCTCAGCGCGAAGTTCTCAAAAATTCTGGCGATCAAAAGGCGATCGCGGCAAATGAGGCAGCTTATAAAAAGAGTGTTCAAGCTCTTAAGGACATCTTTGAAAGCCCAGTCTTAAGTGGCGATATGATCAAAGATGCCCATGCTGATCCGCTATTCAAAGGTTCTAGTACTTGGAAAATTGCAATGACGTTTGATGATAAAGGTGCCGTTTTGTTTGCCAAGACCACGGGCGAAATTGCGGGAACAGGTTTGGCTATAGGCATTTTTCTGGATGGTGAATTAATTAGCGCTCCCATAGTTGGGCCTGAATTTCAAGGTAAAGGCATTACAGGTGGTCGCGCTGTTATTGCGGGGCAATTTACTAAGGATTTGGCGACTGAACTTGCTTTACAGTTGCGATCGGGTACATTGCCTGTCTCTTTGGAAGTTGTCAAAACTCAATCCTTTTAAGTATCTGTGCAGAATAAATTACCCAAGCCTTTGAGGTTGCGCCCCACAGGGGCGCAACCTCAAAGGCTTGGGTTTGTAATTAACTATGCTCATCTACTTTAGGGACTTACACAAAATAACCGCTCCCCAAAATATGGCGGCGGGCTAGGCCCGCTGCCATATTTTGGGGTTTTATCAGGAATATCAAATTGCTAATAAAAGCATTGCTAAGTTGGGTTTGTATAGCTGTAGCCAGAAAATTTATAGCTGTCAAAATGATTTGCGGCGCTTCGCGCCGCAAATCATTTTGACAGCTATATAACCAATTCAGGGCTGCTATTCGTGGGGTATGATGACAGATGTCTCAAAATATCCTCTGTTTAATCTGGCTCTAAGTAAAGCTCAAATGGCTATACAGAAAAGCTATACAAAAAGCTCCAAAAAAATATGGGTAAACAAAGCCGCCTGCTTGCCTTTGTACTGGCAATTTTAATCGGGGCTGTGTATCTAATCGTAAGTCATCCTCCTAAATTAGGGCTGGATCTTCGAGGTGGCGCACAGCTTACACTCCAAGCAAAAATCAATCCTGAACAAGGTATTAATGAAATTACGCCACGCATCATGGAAACTGCAAAGTTTGTGGTGGAACAGCGCATTAATGGCTTAGGAGTCTCTGAAGCAACGATTTTGCTGGCTGGGAATGATCAACTAATCGTGCAGTTACCAGGAGTAAATGATCCTGCTCAAGCTGAGCGCGTAATTGGTACAACTGCCCAGCTTGATTTTCGTAAGCAAAAGAAAGGTACGGAAAGTGAGCTAGGGGCGAGATTGCAAGTCCAGAGGGCGGCGGCAATTCAGCGTGAAATCCTGAAAAATTCTACCGATCAAAAGGCGATCGCGGAAAGTGAAGCCGCTTATAAGAAAAGTATTGAAGATTTAAAAGGGATTTTTGAGCGCACAGGCTTAACAGGCAATATGCTCAAAGATGCAGTTGCTTCACCAACGGGCAATGGTCCCGATTCTTGGCAAGTTGCCTTAACTTTTGATGATAAAGGTGGTGATCTATTTGCTAAAACCACTGGCGAAATCGGTGGAACTGGTCGCTCTTTAGGAATTTTTCTAGACGATAAATTAATTAGCTCTCCATCAGTAGGCCCCGAATTTCAAGGTAAGGGCATTACTGGCAGTCGAGCAGTTATTACAGGAAACTTCAACTTAGATACAGCCACCGAATTAGCTTTGCAACTACGTGCAGGTGCATTGCCAGTACCAGTGGAAATTGTTGAAAATCGCACTGTCGGAGCAACTCTTGGCGCAGATAGTATCCTTAGTAGTATTTATGCTGGAGTTGCGGGATTACTACTAATACTAATTTTCATGGTGCTGTATTACCGTATTTTGGGAGCTGTTGCGGATATTGCACTGATCACCTATGCGGTTATTACTTTTTCGCTGTTTGGCTTATTGGGCGTGGTGCTGACTTTGCCAGGGATTGCAGGATTTATCCTCAGTATCGGTATGGCAGTAGATGCGAACGTATTAATTTTTGAACGCACTAAAGAAGAATTAAAAGCGGGACGCACACTTTATAAATCAGTTGAAGCAGGTTTTTATCGAGCTTGGTCAAGTATTCTCGATAGTAATGTGACGACATTGATTGCTTGTGCCGCACTATTTTGGCTTGGTTCAGGATTTGTAAAAGGCTTTGCAGTTACTCTTGGGGTCGGGGTTCTGACCAGTATGTTTACAGCAATCACCCTGAGCCGATCGCTAATGTTAGCGATGATTAGCAATCCGATCTTCCGCAAGCCTGAATACTATGGCATGAAGGCTTTTGGCAAAATCTCATCGACAACGATCGATGTAGATGCAAACACTGAAGATGAATCTAGCGATAGTAAAAACGACAATAAAAAAGACAATACAAGTGGTGCAGTGTTATGAGATTAGATGTAATCAAAAATGCTCGGCTTTACATCACGATTTCGACAGCGGTAATTTTGGCTGGGATCGTGGCAATGGTGTTGTCTTTTCAGCAGTTAGGTTCGCCATTGCGATTGGGAATCGACTTTACGGGTGGCTCTAGTGTCACATTGGGCTTGGCTTGCAATGCTGGTAATTGCGGCAAACCGATTGATATAAGTGCCGTCAGGCAAGCGATTGAAAACAAAGGTTTTACCAACAGCGTCATTCAATTAGTAGAGGGCAAAGATCTCAAGGGTGTATCAGTGCGGACAGCTCATCTCTCAACTGATGAACGCGAAAAATTAAAATCAGCACTCACAGAGTCTTTGAAGCAATATGGTGAAGTTGATCCTAAAAAGTCGCAAATAGATGAAGTTGGTCCCGCGATCGGTCAGCAAGCGCTCAGAAATGGTTTACTTGCTCTTGCTTTGTCTTTTTCAGGCATTGGTATTTATTTAGCATTTCGGTTTCAGCTAGATTATGCAACCTTTGCGATTATTGCGCTGTTTCACGACATGTTAGTAACTGTGGGGGCATTTTCCATCCTTGGATTAACAATGGGTGTGGAGATCGACAGTTTGTTTATCGTGTCGATGCTGACAATCTGCGGCTTCTCGGTGAATGATACGGTGGTCATTTACGATCGCATTCGTGAAAATGTAAAGCTTGATGCAGGTGCTTCTAACTTTAATCAGTTAGTTAATGCTTCTGTCAATCAAACTCTGGGGCGATCGATTAACACATCGCTAACCGCAACTCTTCCTCTTGTGGCTATTTTCTTGTTTGGCGGTGCAACCCTGAGATTCTTCTCTCTTGCTCTGATTATTGGATTCCTTTCTGGGGCTTATTCCAGTATCTTCAATGCCAGCATTTTACTGGCATGGTGGCGCAGTCGTCAGAATCCTAAAATTAGTCAACCGACCCTAGAGGCAAATTAATTAAAGAAAAGCTCCCAACGGGAGCTTTTCTTTAATTAAAAAATTTTCACATCAAGGATTGTGCTGAGTTATGAATGATGAAGACATCAATATTGTTCCTGATGCGTCTGCTGAGCAAATATCCGATCAACTTCTAGAGCGTCAAGTCCAGCGTTTGATCGAAGTGCAAACCTATCTGCGATGGATATTTGATGGGTTTCTGTGGCTAACTATTGGAACTGCGAGTATTTGGGCTTTGCGATCAGACATTGAGCTATGGATTGCCGCTTTTACATGGGCAGGAGTACGTATAACCTTAGCTTATAATCGTCTGCCAATGATGGGCTTGGGGATATGTATCGCAATGACTCTAGCGACTTTAGTTTGGCAGAGTTCGATTATTTTGTGGGGAGTTAATCAACGAGAGAAGCGATCGCTGATTGATCAAGTAAAAAGGATAAAGGATAAAGGAAAAAGTCATCCATTATGGCGATGGGTCTGTGAAGAGAAAGTATAATTCTTAGTGCTTTTTGCCCCAAAAGATGAATGACAGTGCGTCGCGCTGTCATTCATCTTTTGAGCTTTTTTATTTTTGTTTGAGGACTAATAAAGTAATGTCGTCATAAATCTTCTGAGTACCAATATGCGATCGCAGATCGGCAATAACTGCTTGACGAATAGCGATCGCTGGGTCATCGACATGTTGACAGATGACTTCGCATAGACGATCCAATCCATAAAGCTGTCTTTCTTCATTCTCTGCTTCAGTAATACCGTCGGTATATAGCACTACGACATCACCTTCCTGAAGGTCAATATGCTTTTGGGAGAGAAAATCAAAAATCTCTTCCTCTAATCCAATCGGAAATCCCAAGTCAATAGTGTCAAATCTTTCTAGCATTCCATTCTTACGCACAACAATCATTTCTTCATGCTGACCACTCAAGATCAATTTCCCATGCTCATAGTCAATCAACGATAGAGTTAAATTTTTGTCAGATGACATTCTCTGAACATTGCCATAAATTGTGCGATTGAGGATATCTAAAAAACGGACAGGATCGTTCTCTTCACTTTGCAGTAAGGTTCGTACCGCAGTCTGTACCATGATCATTAACATGCCACTTTCTAGTCCATGTCCTGTGACATCGCCAATACCAATTTTAATTCGCCCGTTTTGTTGCAGCACATCATAATAATCACCCCCGACTTCATCAGCAGGCTCCATAAATCCTGCGATATCTAATCCTGCGATCAATGCTAGTTCTTTATCTTTAGGCAAAATCATTTGCTGGAGTTTGCGCGTTACATCTAGTTCGCTACTCATCCTTAGATTTTCTAATTTGAGAAGATCGTTTAAAGCCAGAATTTGTTTGTTAGCTTTCTCCAGTGCAATTTCTGCAATCTTTCGCTGACTAATATCTTCAACAGTTCCCTCGTAATAAAGGATTTTGCCATTTTTATCTCGTAATGCTCGGACATTCTCGCTAATCCAGATTGTCGTGCGATCTCTTTTATATACCTGTGACTCAAAATTGGTAATCGTATCATTAGCCTCCATTAGAGACTGAAATTGCTGACGACGATCACGATCAACATATAGATCTCTCTGGATATCAACAATTTCTTCAAGCATTTGCTCTACTGACTCATAGCCATAAATTCGAGCTAGCGCTGGATTAACACTTAGATATTTGCCTTCAACAGTTGTTTGGAAAATCCCATCTACAGAATTCTCAAATATGCTCCGATATTTTGCTTCGGACTCTCGCAGTGCGATCGCGACACTGTTAAATGATCGGACAACCATCGATAGCTCATCTTTACTATCAAGATTAATTGATATTGCTCCGCCTATTGTCATTTGTTTAGAAGCTATATCTAACTGATTTACAGTTCTCATGACCGACAAATAAAAGCCAATAAACAAATAGAGAATTGCTCCGAAAATCACTGCCACAAAAATCAAGATAAACTGCTTTCGCTGAGTAAATCCTTGGATTCGATAGATCAATAGCTCATCAAGGCGATCGGTAATTTGCTGTGAGAGCGTAAAACTATGTTTAAGAGAACTCCCTATTGCTTGTCGATAAAAGCCATCAGCTAAAGAGAACTTATTGTCTTTACCGACCATTTGATTTGTATTGGCGATTACCTCACTTAAATTAGCAGCAAAAATGCGAAGCGTACTGCTCAGAGAATTACGTAAATTGCCTCGAGGATTATTTCTAAAGGCGCGTTCCAAATTTGACGTTAAATCGTTATTATATTCTTCCAACAAACTAAGCAAAGAAATAAGCTGTTCTTTTTTTGAGTTGGTAATTTCTTTGTCAAGTACAATTTCCCTAGAGGTCTGCATCATCTTATTTAAAATTTTTTGCATCTCTGGGAGCTTAACGGCACTCGCATCCATTAGGTAATAGGTATCTAAATCTGGATCGAGAATTAAATTCGAGTAATCAACTACGTGAACTCGGAAGTGATTAATTTTTTCGATTAATAAATTATGGTTACGAAAGCCTATAAACCCTGTCATCTCCCGTAAGTCTTGCCATGAAAGCTGAAGATCTTTGAGTTTCTCGCCTGTTTGAATAGTCACACCTAGTCGTTTATCAACATTTGATAAGCTTGCGAATTCGTTATCAATTAGACTTTGTAGATCATCCAATTCTCTCGTCTGCAATTGGAGTACTTCCGATTGAGCTGTCAGGTTAATGCTTTGCAGGCTCTTGTAAAATTGGTTCTGCAAAATTAATTGTCTTTGTGGAATGTATTGCCATAGTTGACTGATCGGGCGCAGATAGGCATTCCCGTAAATTTCCTTTTGGGTAAACTCAATGCGACTATCAAGTTCTGACAACAGCAGATTCATCACCAATGCCAATGGCAACACAAAGAGCAAACTGATCAGAAAAAACTTTTGGGGGTATTTCAGCCGATTCATAAGGGCGATCGCTGGTTTAAATAGAAGCATATTTTGCCTTAGAGTCAAGATGGGCATCACTTTGCCTTGCTAATCGACTAAGATTCTTTGTCATATTATAGAGATCGCCAAGTTCGGTAAGCATTTTTAAACTTGGACGTTAAGCACAGTCATAACGCATTAAACCTATTAGGGCATTCTCTTGATGGATTGTATGTCCTCACTACTCATTTTCTCATTCTATAGCCGTTACCAGTCTGGATTGGTACAGCCCCTCGGATGAGGTGTGTGCGATTTCTTATTTCCACTAGCAGTTTTCTATCAAGCGAACCAATAAATTTTTGAAAGTGTTGCTTTGCAACACTTTCAAAAATTTATTGGTTCGGGTTTGAGTGCATAGTGTCTTGAGTTTCGATTTGTGCTAATACCAATTCACAAAAGTGTGACGACACTTTTGTGAATTGAAAACTAAACCCAATAAGGGTTTTAAAAGCACAAACTGACCTAGCAAGTTTGTGCTTTGGTATGAAGACAAATGCCTGTAGCTATAAAACTGGCTCGACTGAGATCTAGATCACAAATAATTAGGGAACTTATCACAAAGTAGGCGGTCATAATAAATTAAATCTAGGTTAAGATTAGGTTAATAAAACCAATTACGTCCAATACTCATACCCATAGTCATCGAAATATGTTTCTAACGAAGGCTCTGCGTTCTGCATATCGCCACCACGGAGCCTTTCAGGATCTTAAGACTATCTAGAGTCACTCTCAGTTGTAATCTACAGAGGGAAGATTATGTCCGCAACCACCAAATGTCTGTTTCCCCAGTCTCGTTATTACGGCACATTTACGCCAGAAAACTTGATGTTTAATGCCAATTTACAAGAGTTTTCCCACCGTGTCAGCATCATTTGTAGTCTAGAGACTGGTGGCAAAATTTCATCTCAAGAAGCGTATTTGCAAATCGAAGAGCTATGGCAGCAGCTTGAGCAATCTAAACGTAATCTCTTTACATGAAAGAAAAAGCGGAGCAAAGCGCCGCTTTTTCTTTTCAGTGCGATCTTTATAACCGATAAGTACCTCTAAAGATAATATTAAAAACCCAGAGCCAAAAAGTGTAACGCCCGCTGTGCGGGCGTTACACTTTTTGGCTCTGGGTTTTATATTTAATTGCGATTAGCTGTTTATGTGTGGATTTCCCAACAATTTATTTAACTATTGATGTAATTTTCCCGCTTAGTGCTAATCTTATGAGTGGCTCGGATCTACGCGATCGCAACGCCCGAATCGTGTCAGGGTCGGAAGACAGCAGCACTAAGGGATGCTTGAGATAGGCGTAGTACCCGGGCTACTTTTTTAGGTTTAGCAATGGGTTCAGGAGAGATTCATGGGTCGGGCGAAAAAAGTCGTACTTGCATATTCAGGCGGCGTTGATACATCTGTTTGCATTCCTTATCTCAAGCAAGAATGGGGTGTTGAAGAAGTCATTACCCTTGCAGCAGACCTAGGACAAGGCGATGAGTTAGATCCCATCAAGCAAAAAGCTCTAGATTCAGGAGCATCTGTCTCTCTGGTTAGAGATGTAACTAAAGAATTTGTCACAGACTATGCGTTTCCAGCGATTAAAGCCAATGCGCTTTATGAAAATCGCTATCCATTAACCACAGCTCTAGCACGTCCCCTCATTGCCAAGATTTTGGTGGAAGCGGCGGAAGAATATGGTGCTGATGCCGTTGCTCATGGATGCACTGGTAAAGGCAATGACCAAGTAAGGTTTGATGTGTCGATCGCTGCACTTAATCCTGACATTAAAGTTTTGGCTCCAGCCCGTGAATGGGGCATGAGTCGTGAAGAGACGATCGCCTATGGTGAAAGATTTGGGATTGCTTCACCAGTGAAGAAATCTTCACCATTCAGTATCGATCGCAACTTGCTGGGTCGCAGCATCGAAGCAGGTCCCCTCGAAAATGCTTGGAATGAGCCACCAGAAGAAATTTATGCGATGACCAAGGCAATCGCTGATACCCCTGACGAACCAACTTACGCTGAAATTGGTTTCGAGAAAGGTATTCCTGTTGCGATTGATGGCAAAGCTCTTGAGCCTGTTGAATTGATTACGGCTCTAAATGCGATCGCTGGTAACAATGGCGTTGGACGCATCGACATGGTGGAAAACCGCTTAGTGGGGATCAAGTCTCGTGAAATCTACGAAGCTCCTGCAATGTTGGTACTGATCCATGCTCACCGCGATCTTGAAAGCCTTGCTTTGCCTTCTGACTTGGCGCAATACAAGCGTGGTCTTGAAGATACCTATGGCAAAATGATTTATAACGGGCTTTGGTACAGTCCCCTCAAAACTGCCCTCGATGCTTTTATCGATAGCAGCCAAGAGCGCGTATCAGGTACTGTCCGTATCAAGTTCCATAAAGGTAACGCAATTATCGTTGGTCGTCAGTCAGTCAACTCCCTTTATGACGAGGACTTGGCAACTTATACTAGTGCTGATCAGTTCGATCATAAGGCTGCTGAAGGCTTTATCTATGTTTGGGGTATGCCTATTCGTGTATGGGCTCAGAAAAACAGATAACTGTAAAACGAGCGCTTAGCGATCATTTTACAGTTAAAAATCTTAAAGAGGAGTCAACGCTTAGCGTTGACTCCTCTTTGATTACTGGTGCAAATCGCTGTAAGATGACTCAAAATAGTAATTTTTTCTATGACAAAAGTACCTCTACCCGATGAGCGAATTCTCTTTAAAGGTCATCCTGCGGTTATTGGTAGCGTGACAAGGTTGCTGATTTCGATCTTTACATTAGGTATCGGTGCAATCTGGTATTGGTTGCAGTCAATCAACACGCAATATCTGATTACTTCACAACGAATTGTTATAGAGAGAGGTGTTTTCTCGAAAGATATTGAAACTCTAGAAATTTATCAAGTTGATGATATCCAGTTAGAGAAACCCCTAAATCAGCGCATTATGGGCACTGGAAATATGCTGTTGCTTACCCGTGATATCTCTGCTCCTAAAATATTATTAGAGCGCTTACCAATCGACGTGAGAGAGCTATACGAGCAGATGCGTCCATGCGTCCAGCAGGCAAGATTTCGCTTTCATGTCCATGATGAAGAAAACCCTAGATAACTTTTTTGAAATTTTCTGCGCCATTGGCGCGGAAAATTTCCTGATATGGCGATCGCTATAGAACTCAAGCTAAACTAGTTAGAACGTCTTAACTAGTGCCAAGTTTAGCAACAATGACTTCATCATCGATTTCTGTTCGCGAATTGCCCCTGTTCCCTCTGCCTGAGTTGGTACTATTTCCGGGGCAGTCGCTACCGCTTCATATTTTTGAGTATCGCTATCGCATGATGATCAATACTGTGCTGGAAAGCGATCGCATGTTTGGAGTAGTAATGTGGGATTCAGAGACAGGTAAACCTGCAAACATCGGCTGCGTTGCTCAAATCGTGCAGTATCATCGTTTGCCTGATGATCGCTTTAAACTTTTGACAATGGGACAACAGCGCTTTCGAGTGTTGGAATATGTGCGCGAAACTCCCTATCGAGTGGGTTTAGTCGAGTGGATTGAAGACGAACCTAGTAGCGACGCACCATTTTTATTAGCCACAGAAGTACGTGAGTTGCTTAATGACGTAATCCGTCTATCACAAAAGCTCACCGATCAAGAAATAGAGTTACCGAAGATTCCTCGTGGTCCAATCGAATTATCCTATTGGGTCGCCAGCAACTTTCAGGGTGCAAGTTTAGAACAGCAATCATTACTGGAAACTCTTGATACAGCGGGTCGGTTGCGGCGAGAGGCGGAAATTTTATCTTCAACTAGAAGTCAATTAGCTGCCCGTACAGTTTTGAAAGATACTTTTAAGTAAAATCAAATAAATTTTATGTTGAAAGTGCTGCGAAGCAGCACTTTCAACATAGTCTTAAATTTTCAGGAGCAATAACCGTGAAGATCGGCGTACCGAGCGAAATTAAAGATCGTGAATTTCGGGTGGGAATGACTCCTGCGGGTGTGGTGACATTAACAGCGCGATCGCATCAAGTTTTTGTAGAGACAAATGCAGGAGTTGGCTCTGGCTTTAGCGATCAGGAGTATATCCAAGCTGGGGCAAAAATTGTCGCAACGCCACAGGAAGTTTACGCTCAAGAAATGGTGGTTAAGGTTAAGGAGCCTCTGCCTAGTGAATATGACTTGCTCCATCCAGACTTAATTCTCTTTACCTATCTCCATCTCGCCGCAGATCGCCAATTAACGGTCGCTTTAATCAAGTCGGGCGCAACTTGTATCGCCTATGAAACGGTGCAATTAGATAATGGTCAATTGCCTTTACTAGTGCCGATGAGCATTATCGCGGGGCGCTTATCTGTGCAATTTGGAGCGCATTATTTGACCAAGCAACAGGGTGGTAGTGGTGTGTTACTAGGCGGTATTCCTGGGGTGAGATCAGGACATGTGGTGGTGCTAGGTGGTGGCGTAGTTGGTACTGAAGCCGCGAGAATGGCGATCGGTTTGGGCGCAAGGGTGACAATTTTAGATGTCAATCTTAATCGTCTGGGAGAATTAGAATCTCTGTTTGGTTCGCGGGTTCAGTTGCTGTATAGCACAGCCAGCAATATTTCCGAGGCAGTGATGTCTGCGGATCTGGTCATTGGTGCAGTGTTAATCACTGGCAAACGCGCACCGACATTGGTAAAACGTGAACTTGTCCAAAAAATGCGATCGCATTCTGTAATTGTCGATGTTGCTGTGGATCAAGGTGGCTGTATCGAGACGGTGCATCCTACTTCCCACACTTCCCCTGTGTATGAGGAAGAGGGAGTTTTACATTACGGTGTGCCAAATATGCCAGGGGCTGTACCTTGGACGGCGACTCAAGCTTTGGTTAATGCGACGCTTCCTTATACTTGTGCGTTAGCGGATTTTGGTCTAGACGCGATTAAGCGCGATCGCGCTTTGGCAAAGGGCGTAAATATCCAGAATGGAAATATTGTTTATGCTGCGGTTGCCGAAGCATTTCCTGATTTGCCAAAAGCCTAGATCCTAAAGCCTAAAAGCGATGCAAAACGTCGCTTTTAGGTATAGAGCAACCAAGCAAATTTGCCAATTCCCCAGCCAAAATATAAGGCGATCGCAATTACAAATAATAAACTTGAACCAATCATTAAAAGGTAATCAGGAGTTGTTAACGCCGACTCATGTAAATAAGTACGATTAGAACTACCTGAAAACCCTTTTGATTGCAAAACTATTTCTAATTTTTGTGATTTCGAGAGTGAATTGAGAATTAAAGGTACGGCAACCTTGGCATAAACCCTTGCTTTTTTTAGCCATCCCATTTTCTCAAAATTTAAGCCGCGTAAGCGCTGTGACTCAATGATTGATTGAACTTCCTCTAGTAAAAGTGGCACAAATCGCAAGGTTGATGAAAAGATAAACACCACTTTATAAGGAATTTTGGCGCGTACCATACCTACCGTCATTTGATTTACATCCGTTGTAAAAATTGCCAATGGAATGATCAAAATCATTGTCAGAGTCTTAAAGACAATATTTAATCCATAGAGAGTTCCTTCTAAACTCATTTTTGCATTTCCTACTAACCACCATGTTTGTGGCAAGCTCAAGAGGGTTGTGAGTTCTGTTTTATGCGTCAGTAATTTAACTTGCTCCACATTAAAAAATCCCATACTCAAAATCAGAAAGATGTAAAAAGGAATCATTACTTTTAAAATAGTTCCTAAATAATTGAGTCTGACTCCAGCGAGAACGCAGGACGCAATCACACTCAGCATCAAAAGCCCGCCCGCGATCGGGCTTTCCCATAGGAAAGCAAGAATTGTGACCGCAAGCATCACCACCAACTTAGAGCGAAAATCTAAGCGCTTAAATAGAGAGTCATACTTAACTGTTTGTAATTTCATAATCTAAATTTGTGATGGACTAAAACAACTAGCAAATTCTGTGGGGGTAATCAAAGAATAGTCGCGATCGCATATTTCACTAAGCTTTTGCGATAGCTCCACCGATTGCGGCGGCGTGAGGTAGGTGGACTCTAGCAAATCAGTTTGATGATAGGCTTGGCGTAAGGGTGCATCCAGCAAAATCGTACCTTTGCCCATAACGATCGCGCGATCGGCATAGTCTGGCATCAGGTACAAATGATGGGTAATTACAATCACGGTTTTTCCCATTCGGTGTAGCTGACGACTGACTTCTAAAATCGAAGAAGCTCCTTGATAGTCTTGTCCTGTAGTCGGTTCATCGAAAATGATGATCTCAGGATTCATGGCTAATAGCGCCGCAATAACGATGCGACCACGTTCTCCCTTTGGTAAAGATAATGGATGAGCATGGCGCTGCTCCCATAGCTGCATGGCTTTAAGACTGCGCTCGGTTTCTTTCTTGACGATATCGGGCGCATAACCAAGGAAAGGCAAAGCAAAAGCAACTTCTTTCTCAACGGAAGTATTAAAGATTTGGTTGTCAGGATTTTGGGCGAGATAGCCAATGGATTGAGCAAGATCGCTAACGGATAGATCTTTGGTATCGCGATCTCGAACCAATACTTTCCCTGATGTGGGTTTTAGCAAATTCAGGAAATGCTTAACAAGGGTACTTTTTCCAGCACCATTCTGTCCGACAATTAGCACATATTCGCCTTCATGGATATCTAGCGAGATGTTTTTGAGTGCTTCAGTGCCGTCATCGTAGGTATGTTTTAGGTTTTGGACTGAGAGAACGGGCGGTTTATTGCTCCGAATGGGAGTGGTAAATATGGGCGGCTCTATTGGTTGAATTTGCGATTGCAGTTCACTTAAGGCTTTAATTCCAGCCTCCAAGGTAACAGGAATCTTGGGGATATTAATTCCCTTTTGCTGGATTTGGCTAAAAGCTTGAGCGACTTCAGGAGGACGCAGTTTGTTGTGTTGTAGCAGATCTACCTGCGAGTAAATTTCTTCTGGAGTGCCAACTGCGATTAATTTCCCCTGCGAGAGCAAGGCAATGCGATCGCAAAATTCTGCCATTTCTTCGGCAGCATGGGAAACCATCACGATCGCTACGCCCAGTTCTTCTTTCAATTCCCTGACTGTAGCAAAGACTTCTTGAGAACCAATGGGATCGAGTTGTGAGGTCGGTTCATCGAGTATTAGTAAATCTGGTTGTAGAGCAAGCGCAGCTGCGATCGCTAAGCGTTGTTTTTGTCCTCCCGACATCTCTTGTGGATTCTTTTTCTCAAATCCTTCGAGCCGTACTGATTTTAAAACAATGGGAATCCGCCGCAAAATTTCTTCGAGGGGAACGCAGAGATTTTCGAGTGCAAAGGCGATTTCGTTTTCGACAGAGGTTGCGGTAATCTGGATCTCAGGATCTTCAAAAACAATTCCCACATGACGTGCTAATTCGCTAACGGGATGTTCGAGGGTATCTAAACCCGCGATCGCAATTTTGCCAAAAAAACGTCCACCATAAAACTGGGGAACGATGCCCGTAAGTGCCAGACATAGTGTAGTTTTCCCCGCTCCTGTCGCGCCAATTATGCCTAAAAATTCTCCTTTCTTAATCGTTAGCGATATATCTTTTAATACTGTGTCCTTAGCGTTGGGATATATATATGAAACCTTCTCTAAAACTGCGATCGCCTTGATCTCATTCATGATTTTGACTGAAAATCTATTTTTGTATTAAAGTTCAAAATGGCGCAGAACTTTTAACCCCAGACGTTGAACTGCCTGTGCAGCGGGCGATTCAGTGTCTGGGGTAGCTGCTTATAACGGGCAAGATAACTCACCGACTTTGCGAGAAAAAAGCATGTTTTCACGGTAATCAACAGGGCAATCGATAACGGCTGGAACATCTTGCTCTAGAGCTTCCTTAAGAATAGGGATTAAATCCATTGCCGAAGTAACACGATAGCCTTTAAGACCCATACTTTCGGCAAGTTTTACAAAATCAGGGTTACCAAATTTGATAAAAGCCGATCGACCGTAATGGATTTGTTGCTTCCATTCAATCAGTCCAAAACCGCCATCATTAAAGATCAGCGTCACAAAGGGCGTACCGATGCGAGTGGCAGTTTCCAGCTCCTGCATATTCATCATAAAGCCGCCATCACCTGTGACAGCGACAATCTTGCGCTCAGGATTGACTAGCTTTGCGGCGATCGCACCTGGGATAGCGATCCCCATCGCTGCAAAACCATTGGAAATAATGCAAGTGTTAGGGCGATCGCAATGGTAATGCCGTGCCATCCACATTTTATGCGCTCCCACATCAGATATCACGATGTCTTCGGCTGCCATGACTTGGCGCAGATCATAGATGATCTTTTGTGGCTTAATCGGAAACCCATCATCATGGGCGTACTGCTCATAGGTTGCCAGAATCTCTGGACGCAAGGCGATCGCGTGAGGATCTTGCCTTCCTGTGCGATCGCAACGGTGCATAATCTCCATTAATGAATCAGAAATATCTCCCACAATTTCTACCTGTGGCATATAGCTGCTATCAACTTCCGCCGTCAACTCTGCAATGTGAATAATCGGAATTGTGCCTTTGGGATTCCATTTCTTCGGTGAGTATTCGATTAAGTCATAGCCAACGGCTATTACCAAATCCGTTTCATCAAAAGCACAATTAATCACATCTCTTTGCTGTAGACCAATTGACCAGAGCGCCAGAGGATGGCGATAGGGAATGACACCCTTACCCATAAAGGTATTTGCCACAGGAATATTTAAGCGAGTTGCAAAGTCGGTCAAAGCTTGACTAGCTTGGGAACGAATCGCACCATTTCCCACCAAAATCAAAGGGTTTTTTGCTTGAGCAATCAACAGAGCTGCTTCCGATAGGCTGCGATAGGATGCATACATCGAATTGCGATCGCCTTTAATCAATAAGGGCTGACCCGTCACTTCCATATCGGCAATATTTTCGGGTAAATCAATATGCACTGCTCCTGGTTTCTCAGATTTAGCCAGTTTAAAGGCTTTACGAACAATTTCAGGTGTGATACTAGGGCGGACAATTTGTGCATTCCATTTAGTTACAGGCTCAAACATGGCAACCAGATCGAGGTATTGATGGGAATTAGTATGCATACGGTCTGTTCCCACTTGCCCTGTGATCGCGATTAATGGCGCACAATCTAAATTGGCATCAGCAACTCCCGTCATCAAATTGGTGGCTCCGGGCCCTAGAGTCGATAGACATACTCCTGGTTTGCCAGTCAGTCTTCCATAGACATCTGCCATAAAGGCTGCACCCTGCTCATGGCGAGTAGTGATGAATTTAATCGATGAGTTTTCAAGGGCATTAAGAACTGCCATATTCTCTTCCCCAGGAAGTCCAAAGATATATTCCACGCCCTCATTTTCCAAACATTTGACTAATAATTCTGCGGTGTTCATAGCTTCCTCACAAATTAAGTTTGGAGTTGCACGCAAAGCGTGTGAATCCAAACAGGGTTTATTTAATCCAAATAGTTTTAATATTCACAAATTCGCGAATACCTTCTAGCCCTAGCTCACGACCAAAACCCGATCGCTTGATGCCCCCAAAAGGAACACGCGGATCGGACTTGACCATACTATTAACAAAGACTGCACCCGCCTCGATTTGTTCGATCGCAGTCTCTATTTCCTGATGGTCATTACTCCAAAAGCTTGCCCCTAAACCAAAGCTAGTGCTATTAGCAAGGGCGATCGCCTCATCAATATTTTTCACCCGAAACACGGACGCGACAGGACCAAAAAATTCTTCTTGATAGGGCGGCGCACCCAAGGGAATATTGGTCAAAATTGTCGGCGCGTAGAAATTACCTTTCTCTTTCAGGCGATAACCACCAACTAACACCTTTGCACCTAAATCCACAGTGGCTTTCACCTGCAAATCTAGTTCATTTAAAATTTGTGGTGTAGCAAGTGGCCCCACGTCAGTTTCAGGTTGCATTGGATCGCCTACTTTTAGAGCTTTGAATTTCTCCACAAATTTAGCAATAAATTGATCGGCGATCGCTTCTTCGACAATAAATCGTTTCGCAGCAATACAGGTCTGTCCATTGTTCATTACCCGTGCTATTACTGCGGTGCTTACCGCCAAATCCAAATCTGCACTTTTCAGAACAATAAACGGATCGCTTCCCCCTAGTTCCAAAACAACCTTTTTGAGATGATGCCCTGCGATCGCAGCTAGACTTTGTCCCGCAGGTTCACTGCCAGTTAATGTGGCTGCTTTGACGCGACTATCCGCTACTAAATTTGCCACGCGATCTGCCCCAATCAGCAAAGTTTGAAATGCTCCTTCAGGCACACCTGCCGCGTGGAAGATTTCCGCGATCGCTAAGGCACATTGCGGCACATTAGAAGCATGTTTGAGCAGTCCTACATTTCCTGCCATCAAGCAAGGCACAGCAAAGCGAAATACTTGCCAAAAGGGAAAGTTCCAAGGCATCACCGCCAAAATAATTCCCATAGGTTGATATCGAATTAGGGTGCGACTAGCATCGGTTTGCGCGATTGTGTCCGCTAAAAATTGGGACGCATGTTCGGCATAAAAACGACAGAGATTAGCGCATTTTTCGATTTCCGCGATCGCACTTTTCAGTGTTTTCCCCATTTCGATGGTCATGATAATCCCGAATTCTGTTTTTTTCGCCTCCAGAATATCGGCAGCTTGGTTCATCCATTGGGCGCGATCGCAAAAACTACTATGTTTATAGGTAGCAAAGGCGCGATCAGCAAGTGCCAATTTATGATCAAGTTCTTGATCCGTCAAAGGCTCGAAAGTCTTTAATACTTCTCCCGTTACAGGATTGATTGATGCGATCGCCATGATCTTTTCTCCATTCCTGAGAAGGCTAGAACGAGTTTAGACTTGCCATAGGTAAGCAAAACTCGCTATACAAAATGTTTGTATGCATAAGATCTTAAGTCTTGCGATCATCAAATATATCGATAATTCAACTAAATTTACGATTGCTCACGATTACCGTTGAAATAATGACAAATTGCAGATCGAAAGGTTTAGAAAATCTCATCAACAGCGATCGCAATTCAAAGTGGAATCAGAAATCATTTAATAAGGGTTGTGCGATTTAATAAAGCACCAAATATAAAACCAGAATTGGTAGGGCGGCGAAGCCGCCCCACCAATTCTGGGAAATCTGGATTGGGACTTTATTTTTTCGCAAGTCCCTAACGAGAAATCTCTTTGCAAAACAGAAATTTTACCGAGTCTCTTGACCTTATACCATAGTATAAGGTCTAAGCTGTAGTTGTTGGATGTCAAAAAGCAAGGATAGCAATGCTGCAAGTTGGTGAAGTCTCTCGCAAATTAGGGCTAAATCCTCAAACGCTTTATTTCTATGAGCGAATTGGGTTAATTCCCTCACCCCATAGAACTGAAGCAGGTTATCGCCTGTTTAGCCAAGAGGATATAGATCGATTAGCGTTTATCACCCATACCAAGGCGATGGGTTTGAGTTTAGATGACATCAGAGAAATTTTGGCAGCTAAAGATGGAAAATCACATACTTGTCAAGCCGTACATGATTGTCTTCTCAAAAAAGCAAAATCCATTGAAGAGACTATTCAGCAACTGCAAATATTGCTTGATGAGCTTCGTCCGTTGATTAGTCATTGTGAGAGCAATATTGAATGCAAAGATTGCACTGGACAAGAACAACCTTGTTCTGTTCTAGAAGATCCTCGCTATGAGTTTCATCAAGCTTGTAGTACTTGGCAAGGATCTGCACAAGGATCTTCAGCCACACAAAATATCTCAAATGTAGATAGAGAAAAATCTTCCAATACTCTCTAAATAGTATCTCTTTTCAAATCTTGGTAGCACAGGATCTAGAGGTGAGGATATACGGCGTGAAGCGCCGTATATCCTCACCTCTAGACACAATATTTGGTCAGTTTTCTGGTGGATTTAGTTTCTTGTTGCGAGGTGCGAATAGCCAAGTTTCAGGAATAAGAGGCTCATTTTCCAATCTTTAGAATTATTAGTTTACAAACCATGACAAGATTATTTTCAGAGCATTTCCCTGCGTCTTCTGCCCCTACTCCTGAACCGCTAAAGCTTAGTTGGGTATCAATAGGTTTTTTTGCCATCGTTCATGGATTAGCACTATTAGCACCTTGGTTTTTTTCATGGACAGCTTTAGGAACCATGATTTTATTGCATTGGTTTTTAGGAAGTATTGGTATCTGTCTGGGATATCACCGATTATTGAGCCATCGCAGCTTTCAAGTTCCTAAATGGCTGGAATATGCGATCGCTTTAGTTGGTGCAACGGCTTTGCAAGGGGGACCAATCTTTTGGATCGCAGGTCATCGCTTGCACCATGCTCATACTGAAGATATGGAGAAAGATCCTTACTCCGCACGTAGAGGATTTTGGTGGAGTCATATGCTGTGGATGATCTATCCTAAAGAAGAGTTTTTTAATCCGAATCTATATCGTAAATATGCCCCTGAAATGGCTCGCGCCCCCTTCTATTTATGGCTAGACAAGTATTATTTACTATTGCAAATTCCTTTAGGCATTGTGCTGTATCTTCTCGGTGGTTGGTCGTTTATTATCTGGGGAATGTGTTTGCGATCTGTATTGCTGTGGCATAGCACTTGGTTTATCAACTCAGTTACACATATGTGGGGATATAGAACCTTTGAGACCAATGATAATTCACGAAATCTCTGGTGGGCTGCGATCGTTACCTATGGCGAAGGATGGCATAACAATCACCATGCTTATCCCCATGTGGCAAAGGCAGGTTGGCGTTGGTGGGAAGTTGATGTTACTTGGTGGGCAATCCAAGTGCTCCGAAGCTTAGGATTAGCAACTAAGGTAATCATGCCTCCTGCGATCAAAAATTAAAAAAGGTTGATACGCTTTGCGTATCAACCTTTCTTATTGAGTTAGGACTTACGCATCTGCCCTGCAATAAATTGCGGGCTAAAAGCTTAAACCTGTTGAAACAGGTTGGTTTGAGGCTTTCTTTAGTCAGTTTTAACTGACTTGAGCTTTGAGCCAAGAACTTTAGTTCTTGGTTGATTTGCGTAAGTCCTATGAGTAAGAAACTGACAGATTGAATTCACTAAATTATCCAATTTACAAAATGACCGAACACTATTTAAATCATCCTAATTTTGGTTTAATATCCTGCTTGTGTAGGGTCGATGAGTTCCATGATTTGTTTACTACGCTCTTCTCTCAAAGATTATTTTTATTGACTACTATTAGTCCTAAGGAATGAAAAATAAATAACTTGTGCAAATTAGGATAAGCTCAGACAAAGAGAAAAAAGGAATAATTTTGGGTTATTACAGCGAA